>JAOUDR010000422.1 GCA_029859185.1 Gemmatimonadota bacterium | reverse complement strand
CGGTAGACGTCGTGCGGATCGACTCGATCTACAACCCGGTCCGCCGAGCCAACTTCACGGTGGCCGAGACGCGCGTCGGGCAGCGTACCGACTTCGACCGGCTGACGTTGACCATCGAGACCAATGGGACGATCTCGCCGGAGGACGCGCGGGCCTACGCCGCGGCGTTGCTGCAGGAACACATGCAGCCGTTCCTCAACTTCGGTCGCGTGCCCCAGATGGCCCCGGAGGCGGACACGGAACCCGGCGATGCGCGGCTGGCCGCGTTGACGCGCCCAATCGACGATTGCGGCCTATCGGTACGATCCATCAATTCGCTCAAGAACTCCAGCATCAGCACGGTGGGTGACCTCGTCCGCTACACCGAGGATGATCTCCTGAAGGTCAAGAACGTCGGGGAGAAGGCGCTCACCGAGATCGCCGAACTCCTGCGTCGGGAGCAGCTGAACTTCGGGATGGTGTGGGAGGAGCAGGACGGCAAGGTCAACGTCACCCAGTGGGGTCAGCCCCCCGCGATGATCGCGGGACCGGTGGACGCCGGGGTCGAGGAGTAGCACCATGCGGCATCGCGTCAGGGGCCGGCAGCTGAGCCGGACATCCAGCCACAAGCGGGCAATGCTCCGCAACATGGCCACTTCGCTGTTCCAGCACGACCGCATCGTGACCACTGAGGCCAAGGCCAAGGAGTTGCGGCCCTACGCGGAGCGGTTGATCACGCTTGCCCGCCGGGGTGATCTGCACGCGCGGCGTCAGGTTGAGCGACGGATCAAGGACCGGGCGGTAGCGGGGCGGTTGTTTGCGGAGATCGGCCCACGGTTTGCCGGCCGGCCGGGTGGCTACACCCGGATCGTGAAGCTCGGTCACCGGGTGGGCGACGGCGCCGAGACTGCGCGCATCGAGCTGCTCCCTGAGTGAGGGTGGCGGGGTGCTGGAACGACAAAGGGGACCTGACGGTCCCCGTTTTTTTGTGCGCCAGGCTCGGTCGGTGACGCTACGCCGAAGCCACCGCCCCGCGCGGAGCCTTGACCACCTTCCCCGAGCGGATGCACTGGGCGCAGGCCCGGATCCGCTTGGGCTTCCCGTCCACCAGGACGCGCACGGGCTGGAGGTTCGGGTACCACCGTCGCCGCGTCCTGTTGTTGGCGTGGCTGACGTTGTTGCCAGTCGTCGGCCCCTTCCCGCAGATATCGCAGACTCGTGCCATGACCAGTTCTCGAAATCCCAAGGTTCCAAGTTATTGCAAGCTTTAATGATAGTATCTTTCCAGCCCATACTCAAGGGACGGAGTGATTCGCGATGCCGACCGCGTTGATCACCGGGGTGACCGGTCAGGACGGGTCGTACCTGGCGGAGTTTCTGCTCGCCAAGGGCTACCGTGTCGTGGGGGTGGTCCGCAGGACCTCACACGACTCCTATGAGCGCATCGGCCACCTGCTCGAGCGGGTCGAGATCGTTGCGGCGGATCTGCTCGACCAGCACTCACTCACGACCGTGATACGCGACGTCGAGCCGGATGAGGTCTTCAACCTCGCCGCGCAGAGCTTCGTGCCGACGTCCTTTACCCAGCCGGTGCTGACCGGGGAGTTCACCGCGCTCGGGGTGACCCGGCTCCTGGAGGCGGTCCGGCTGGCGCGGCCCCAGGCGCGGTTCTACCAGGCCAGCTCCTCGGAGATGTTCGGCAAGGCGGTCGAAACGCCGCAGCGCGAGGAGACCCCGTTTCACCCCCGCTCTCCGTACGGAGTGGCCAAGGTCTACGGGCATTGGATCACGGTGAACTATCGCGAGTCCTACGGGATCCACGCGTCGAGCGGGATTCTCTTCAATCATGAGTCCCCACGGCGCGGGCTCGAGTTCGTGACGCGCAAGATCTCGCACGGTGTCGCGCGGATCAAGCTGGGTCTCGCGTCGGAGCTCCGCCTGGGGAATCTCGATGCCCGCCGCGACTGGGGCTTTGCGGGTGACTACGTGGACGCGATGTGGCGCATGCTCCAGCAACCCGAGCCCGATGACTACGTCGTCGGCACGGGGGAGACCCATTCGGTCCGGGAGTTTGCGGCGTTGGCCTTTGCGCATGTGGGTCTCGATTGGGAGGACTTCGTGCGGCTCGATCCGGCGTTCGTACGGCCGGCGGAGGTTGATCTCCTGTTGGCGGACCCCACGAAGGTCCGTGAGCGGCTCGACTGGACCCCGGACGTGGGCTTCGCAGCGCTCGTCACGATGATGGTGGACGCCGATGTCCGGCGGCTCGAGGCCCGTGCGGATTCTCGTCACGGGAGCTGACGGATTCGTCGGCGGGCGCCTCACGCGGCGGCTGGTCCGGGACGGACATGCCGTCACGGCGGCCATCCGCCGTGGCACGACACCGGTCCTCGGGAGTGTGGAGGTGCGGGAGTTCGACCTCGGTGATGCCGCGTCGGTGCGGGCCATCGCGGTGGGCGACTTCGAGGCGGTAGTCCATCTCGCGGCGGTCGCGTCGGGCAGCGATGCGCGGCGGGACCCTGGCGCCGCCTGGGAGGTCAACGCGGCGGGAACGGCTCGATTGTGCGAAGCGCTGGGCGCCGGCACGGGACATCAGCCGCTCCTTCTCCTCGTCTCGACGGCAGAGGTGTATGGTGCGCAGGAGGGCACTCGCCCGCGGACGGAAGCAGATCCCGCGGTGCCGTGCTCGCCCTATGCCGCCTCGAAGCTCGGGGCGGAGATCGCCGCCCAGGAGGTCGGGCGGCGCACCGGCTTGCGCGTGATCATCGCGCGGCCGTTTCCCCATACGGGTGCGGGCCAGGGTCAGCAGTTCGTCGCGACGGCGTTCGCCCGGCGCATCCGTGACGCGCAGCGGTCCGGGCAGCGCGAGGTCGGGGTCGGCAATCTGGACCCGGTCCGCGACATCCTGCACGTCGACGATGTCGTGGACGCCTACGTGGGGCTGCTGGAGCGCGGCCGGCCGGGCCGGTGCTACAATGTTGCTTCGGGCTCGGGGGTCAGCGTGCGCGAGGTGTTCGAGCGGCTGCGCCGCCTGATGATAGCGGACGTGACGGCGGTCGTGGATCCTGCGCTCGTGCGGACGGCGGACATTGCGCACCTCGTGGGTGATGCCACGCGCCTGCGGACCGATACCGGTTGGCATCCCCGCCGCACATTGGACGAGGCATTAGACGAGGTTGCTCGTGCCCAAGCGCACTGATATCGAGAGTATCCTGCTGATCGGCTCCGGCCCCATCGTCATCGGGCAGGCGGCCGAGTTCGACTACTCCGGCACGCAGGCCGTCAAGGCGCTGAAGGAGGAGGGGTATCGCGTCATCCTGGTGAACTCCAATCCGGCGACGATCATGACGGACCCCGAGCTGGCCGACCGCACCTACGTCGAGCCCGTGACGCCCGAGTGGGTGGCGAAGGTGATCGCGCGCGAGCGACCCGACGCGATCCTGCCCACCATGGGCGGGCAGACGGCG
>JAOUDR010000421.1 GCA_029859185.1 Gemmatimonadota bacterium | reverse complement strand
GTGTGGTCAATTATAAATCCTGGACACAGGTTAGACAAGACACCGGCTACGTGCCCGGGGTAAGCATGGCGCGCGGACATCGGCCGCTCGTGGCACTGCTCCCCGCCGTACGGCCTCTTGCGAGCTCCCGACGGGCCCGTGTAATTGCGGGACCCGCGCGGATTGGATCGACTTGATTGAGATCGAGCAGATACGGCGATGGGTCGAGCACTTCGACCCGCGACGCGATCCTCGCGCGCGCCGCAGCCGTGACGAGACCCTCCGACTATTCGAGCAGGAGGCCCGTCCGCTCTCCCGATCGAGCTTCGCGCCCGGCCACATCACCACCAGCGCGCTGGTACTATCGGCGGAGCGGCACGTGCTGCTCGTGTTCCACCCGCGGCTTCAGAGGTGGCTCCAACCGGGTGGGCACGTCGAGGAGTCCGACGTTTCCCTTCTGCATGCGGCGCGGCGGGAGGTCCACGAGGAAACCGGGCTCGATCTGGGGGACGCGCCGCCGACCCAGCTCGTGAGCGTGGATGTGCATGCCATCCCGGCCTGCGGCGGCGAGCCGGCCCACCGGCATCACGACCTGATGTTCTGCTTCGACGCGGCGGGTTCCGTGGCCACGCCAACCAACGCAACCCTGCGGACCGCGTGGTGCGCACCCGACCGTCTCGAGGAATTCGCCGTCGATCTGCCGTTACGACACGCCGTGGGCCGGGCGCTGGGCCGCACTGACCTGATGCCGTGAGCGGGCTACTTGTGGTCCTGCGGTACGTCCCACTTGGGGTCGCGGGCTGCGTGGTCCGCCTCGGTCGCGACTAACGGATTGAGCCACTCGATGAGCGCGGCCCACCCCAGGCTCTCGGCATCATTGGGTAGGTAGCCGGGGACGATGGCGAACACCTGGAACCCTTCGCGCAACTGGAATGAGAGCGTGGGGCCGTTGATCTCGCCGTGCAGCACCGCGAGGACGTACTCCTCCGCGGTCATCCGGTTCGTATACCGTTGGTAGCCACGCAGGCGCGCGCCCGCCCGGATGCGCAGCAGCTCGTGGCGCTCCGCAATGCCACGGCGGGCCGCGTAGAGCCGCTTGCCGAGCCGGCGCCGCTGAACATCCGGATGCACCATGACCTCGGCGCCATAGAGCGTCCGGCCCGAGGGGTCGTGGTTCCGGAATGTCCCGCTTTCCGTGATCTCCCGCCACGTTGCCGTGTGGTCGTAGTCGTCCCACGTCACCACGAGGCTTGCCGCCATGCCGACGACCCGTTGATCGGTGGCGATCACGGCCACGAGTTGCCCCTCCGGGAAGACCTCCAGATGCGACTCGAGCTGCGCCACACTCCAGGGAGGGTTGTCCGGGTAGACGGCGCGGGTCAGGCGGACGATCCCCTCGAAATCACGAGGCGTGGTCGGGCGCACGTCGATTGGGGGCAGGTGGTGCGTCACAACGTCACGATCTCGGGTCGTCGCACCAGCTCGGCGGTCCGGCGGGAGTCGAGCAGGGGCAGGACGGTGCCGGAGGTTCGGGCATCCTCGATGGTCCGTAGGTTCAGCTCGCCGATCACCATCATCTCTTGGTTCGGATTGCCCTCGGCGAGGATGCCGTCGCGCGAGAACGGGAAGTCGCTGGGGGTGAGGATGGCCGCTTGCCCGTAGTTCAGGTGGACCGCGGGCACCATGGGCAGCGAGCCGACGGTATGGGAGACGATCACGTACATCTGGTTCTCGATCGCTCGGGCATGGGCACAGTACCTGACGCGGAGGAAGCCCTGGCGGTCGTCGGTGCAACTGGGAACCAGCAGGATGCGCGCGTCGAGATGCGCGGCAGCCCGCGCGATTTCGGGGAACTCCACGTCGTAGCAGATCGCGACGGCCACCCGCCCGAACGCCGTGTCGAACACCCGCAGTCCCTGTCGGGGTTTGACCTTCCACTCCTCGTTCTCGAACCGCGTCATGTGCAGCTTCCCCTGAATGCCGTGCGCTCCCGACGGCGCGAACAGGAAGGCCTGGTTGTAGACGTCGTCCGTGTGGTCATCCGCAACGGGGATCGTACCACCGAGGACGTAGATCCCATGTTGCCGGGAGAGACGCGACATGAGTTCGATGTAGGGCTCGACCTGCGCCGCGAGATCGCGGACCTGGGCCTTGATGGGACGCTTCACGTCGCCCAGCGTGAGCAGCTGGACGGTGAAATACTCGGGAAACACTGCCAGCTGGCACTTGTAGTCGGCCGCCGTCTCGACGAGGGCCGACACCTGGTCGGCGAATTGCTGGAACGTCTGGACCGGTCGGATGAAGTACTGCATGGAAGCGACGCGAATGCGGTCCACGACGTTCCTCCGAATCTAAGGTGAAGCCCCCGTGTGCTGCAGGGCGGCGCGCGCCGCGGCGAGGCGGGCGACCGGCACACGGAACGGCGAACAGGAAACGTAATTGAAACCCATCCGGTGGAAGAAGGCCACCGACCGGGGATCCCCGCCGTGCTCGCCGCAGATGCCGATCTTGAGCTTGGGGTTCGTGGTGCGGCCGAGCCGTACCGCCATCTCGATCAGCTTGCCAACGCCCTCCTCGTCGAGGGTCTGAAATGGATCGTCCTTCAGAATCCCCTGCTCGACGTAGAACGGGAGGAAGCGACCGGCATCATCGCGCGACAAGCCGAACGTAGTTTGCGTGAGGTCGTTGGTGCCGAACGAGAAGAACTCCGCCACATCCGCCACCCGGTCTGCCGTGAGCGCCGCGCGCGGGAGCTCGATCATCGTGCCCAGTTGGTGCTGGACCCGGATCTTGCGCTCCACGAACACCCGGTCCGCCACGCGCCGCACGAGCTCGATCTGGCGCCGCAGCTCCTCGACGTCGCCGACCAGTGGGACCATGACTTCCGGCAGCACCTTCACGCCCTGCTTCTGGGCCTCGCAGGCGGCCTCGAAGATGGCCTGCGCCTGCATCTCGGTGATCTCGGGGAAGGTGAGCCCCAGCCGACAGCCGCGGTGGCCCAGCATGGGGTTCACTTCGGTGAGCACGTCCACCGTGTGGCGGACCCGCTCTGGCGACACACCAAGGCTATGCGCGAGTGCCTCGATTTCCTCCGGCTCGTGTGGGAGGAACTCGTGGAGCGGTGGATCCAGCAGACGGACGGTGACGGGATAGCCGTCCATCGCCCGAAAGATCTCGAGGAAGTCCTTGCGCTGCATCGGCAGGAGCTTGAGCAGTGCCCGGCGTCGGCCCTCGAGGTCCGTTGCGACGATCATCTCGCGCATGGCGTGGAGTCGATCGCCTTCGAAGAACATGTGTTCCGTGCGGCAGAGGCCAATGCCCTCGGCGCCGAAGGCGCGCGCGCGCGCGGCATCCCGTGGCGTGTCGGCATTGGTCCGCACGTGCAGGACGCGAATCTCATCGGCCCATGCCATGAGCTGCGTGAAGTCGTCGGACGGGGTTGGCTCCACGAGCGGTACCTGTCCCAGGAGCACG
>JAOUDR010000419.1 GCA_029859185.1 Gemmatimonadota bacterium | reverse complement strand
CCGTGGCCTATTGCTGGTGAGCTCGGTCAGGAATACGAACAACGTGGCGGTCGCCCCGATGACCACGGGGACTGGAAGCCCCCGCAGCGCCACGAGCCGGCCACCGATCCAGGTCGTGAGACCACTGGTCTCGAACGCACCAGCCAGCGCGAGCCCGCCCCCGAACAGGAGGAGCACGCCCCAGGGAACGTGGCGTGCCGTGTCCCAGTCCAGCGCGAACCGCCGCGACGCCCGGCGCAGGGGAACCGCAAAGAGCAGAAGTGCGGCGATCATGGCGATCCCGGCATCGGTGAGGCCGGGGACCAGGTCGGTGAGACCGGGAATGCGCGCGGCGCCCAGGACCTTGGGTGTTCGCAGGACCCACGCGACGGCCGCGCCCGCGAACACCCCCAAGACGAACCGCTCTCCGGGGCCCAGCGGTGGCAAGGCCGTCGTGACGGGTCCAGGGTTGGATCTCGGGCCGCGCGGGACACGGCACAACGTGACCAGCGCCCACCAGCACACCCCGAGCATGGGAATCGCCACTGCGAGCCCAATCGGGAGCCACGAGGCAAAGGTCACGTCTACCCCGGCAAGTTCTCGAGCGTTGGCAGCCAGGATCGCGTTGGGTGGACTCCCAATCAGGGTCGTCACACCGCCAATGGACGCGCCGTAGGCGACGGCGAGCAGCACAGCCACCGGGAGCCCTCCCTCGGCCAGGCGCTCGCCGACCGCGCCGCCCCGCTCGATTCCCACCGCGGCCGCGGCAATCGGGAGCATCATGATCGCGGTGGCCGTATTCGAGATCCACATGGAGAGGAACGCGGTCGCCAGCATGAACGCCAGGACGATGCGGCGCTGATCGGTGCCGGCCGCCCGGAGCGCGGCGGCGGCGAACCGGCGGTGCAGCTCCCAACGCTCCAGTGCCGCGGCAATCAGGAACCCGCCCAGGAACAGGAAGATGATGGGATCGGCGTAGTGCGCGGCAACGGCCGAAAACCCGACGGCGCCGAGCAATGGAAGAACCACGAGGGGCAGCAAGGCGGTGGCCTCGAGCGGAATGACCGCCGTCAGCCACCACAACGCCATCCACGCGGCGAGGCCGCTCACCCGCCAGGCACCCTCCGTCATCCCACCGGGTGGAGGTGCCACGAGCACCACCACAAGGAGCAGGGGACCGAGCGGGAGCGCAATGCGGCGCATCAGCGAGTCGGGACGACCTCCAGCGGGGTGTGCCGGGTGATGCGGTCCTTCAGCTCCTGTGATAACGGCAGGCTCAGGAACTGCTCCAGGTTCTGTCGCAGGTCCTTGACCCCGGGACTCGGCCAGTCCGTTCCCCAGATCACGCGGTCGCCAACGTCGGCGAGCCGGGGGAAATACTCGAGCAGCTTGAGCGGCGGGATTCCGGAGATCTCGAGCACGATGTTCTGGTGGCGGCGGAGCACGAAGAACGCCTCGTCCATCCAGAGCGGACGACCGCCGTGCGCCATGATGATCCGGAGATCGGGAAAATCGAGCGCCACGTCGTCCAGCTCCATCGGGCGACCGTACTTGCAGCGCGCACCGGGGAAGATGCTGGTCCCCGTGTGGATCGTGACCGGGAGGCCGCGGTCCTCGCAGCGCCGGTAGATGCGCCCGAGCGCTTCGAGCCCCATGGTGTACGCGTTGGCGGGATACGCCTGGTGCGGCGGATGGATCTTCAGGATCCGCGTGCCGAGCTGCAGCAACTCCTCGACCTGGCCTTCAGGGTCTTCCGTGAACCGCGGGTGTACGCCGCCATAGGGAATCAGGCGCTCCGGTGCGGCACTCGCGTACTTGGCGGCAAAGGCATTGGTGCTGTCGTCAAACCCCATGATGTCCGGGCTTGGGTAGTTGACGAGGCCCACACGCCAGATTCCGCTCGCGTCCATGACGTCGAGCAGGGCGTGGGGATCCGCCATGAGGGCAAGGAGGCGCTCCCAATGGTCCTCCTTGCCCTTCCGCATGGCGTCGGCAACCTGGGGCTTCAGCTGCTCCCAGGGTTGAACGTGGATGTGGATGTCGGTGACGCCAGGCGTCGCCGTCATGCGCCCTTGAAGTCCGGCTTCCGCTTCTGGAGGAACGCCTCCACCCCTTCGGCCTTGTCCTCGGAGGCAAACACGAGGCCGAACAGGGTGCGCTCGAGTTGGAGGCCCTCGTCCATGGGTGCGCGCACGCTCGCGCGTACGGCGTCCTTGATGTAGCGCAGCGCCACGGGGCTCTTCGTGGCAATCGCCCCGGCCAGGGCCTTGACCCGTGTCATCAGATCGGCGGCGGGGATGACCTCATCCACCAGGCCGAGGCGGAGCGCCTCGTCGGCACCGATCATGTCACCGGTGTAGAGCAGTTTGAAGGCGGTGCCGAGACCCACGAGGCGCGGAAGGCGCTGCGTGCCGCCACCACCGGGGAGCAGGCCCAGATTGATCTCCGGTTGACCCAGCTTGGCCTTGTCGCTCGCAATACGGATGTCGCAGGCCATGGCGAGCTCACAGCCGCCGCCCAGGCAGAATCCGTTGATGGCCGCGATGATGGGTTTGGGGAAGCGATCGGCGGCCTCGAAGGCGTTGGTGGCCGGGCTGTTCATCACGCGGTATTGCGCGACTGGTGCGCGTCCCTCGAACTCGCCGATGTCGGCGCCCGCGATGAACGCCTTCTCGCCCGAGCCTGTGAGGACCACGACGCGGACCTCGGGGTCGTCCTCCAGCCGGTTGAGCGCGGCCACGATGGCCGCGCGGGTAGGCTCGTTCAGGGCGTTGAGCTTGTCGGGCCGGTTGATCGTGATCGTCGCGACGCGGCCCTCGGTGCTGATCAGGATGGTGTCGTCGGCCATTCGTAGAATCCTTTGCCTGTCTTCTTCCCGAGTTCGCCCGCGCGCACCTTGGCGCGCAGGATGTCCGGGGGCGCATAATGCGCCCCACCCAACTTCCGTTGAAGGTACTCGGCAATCGCGAGCCGCACGTCGAGCCCCACGAGATCGGTGACCTTGAGCGGTCCCATCGGGTGCCCGTAGCCCAGTTCCATGGCCTTGTCGATGTCCGCCGGCGCCGCGACCCCCTGTTCCACCATGCGCATGGCTTCGAGGCCGAGCACCACGCCGAGCCGGGACGACGCGAAGCCTGGAGCATCGCGGACCACGATTGGCTCTTTGCCCATGGCGCGGGCGGCGCCGACCACGCGGTCCACGTGCGCGGCGTCTGACCGCTCGTGCCGCACGACCTCGACCAGCTTCATGACGTGGACGGGGTTGAAGAAGTGCATTCCCACCACGCGCCCCGACTCGGGGACGGCATCGGCGATGGCCGCCACCGACAGCGACGACGTGTTCGTGGCGAGCGTGGCGGTGGAAGGGGCCGCCGAGGCCAGTTCCGCGAACAGCGCCCGTTTCACGTCGAGGTCTTCGACAATGGCCTCGATCACGAGGTCGGTGGCCCCCGCGGCGTCGCCGACCGTGGTGGCGAGC
>JAOUDR010000420.1 GCA_029859185.1 Gemmatimonadota bacterium | reverse complement strand
CGTTCTCGATGGCGCGGGTCACGAGCGGGTGGGTAATTACCTCGCCCTCTTCCACGCCGGACGAGTCCATCCACTTGGCCACGCGGTCCGAGATGAACAGCCGCATCAGATCGTCTTCCAGGGAGAGGAAGAACAGGCTCTGCCCCGGGTCGCCTTGGCGGCCGGACCGCCCGCGCAGCTGCCGGTCGATCCGCCGTGACTCGTGCCGCTCGGTCCCGACGATCACGAGACCGCAGGGCGGTTCGGTCTGACACCCCAGCTCGCCGATCTCCGTGGGCGACAGATCGGCCTGCTCCACCTGCTGCCCAAAGGGGGCGAGCTTGGCCGTGATCCCGCACACCTGACAGCGCCGGACGTTGGGGCCGAGTTTGATGTCGGTCCCGCGGCCGGCCATGTTCGTGGCGATCGTGATCGCCCCGGCACGGCCGGCTTGCGTGATGATCTCGGCTTCACGCTGGTGGTACTTGGCGTTCAGCACCTCGTGCTTCATCCCGCGGCGTTTCAGCATGCGGGAGAGCGTCTCCGAGATCTCCACGTTGGTCGTGCCGACGAGTACCGGCAGGCCCCGCTCGTGCTGTCGGTTCACCTCCTCGACGATGGCGTTGTACTTCTCGCGGCGCGTTCGGTAGATACGATCGTGGTCATCCACCCGGCGCACCGGCCGGTTGGTCGGGATGACCATGACCTCGAGGCCGTAGATCTGGAAGAACTCCGTCTCCTCCGTCTCCGCCGTTCCCGTCATGCCGGCCAGCTTGTCGTACATGCGGAAGTAGTTCTGGATCGTGATGGTCGCCAGCGTCTGCGTCTCACCCCGCACCGTCACGCTCTCCTTCGCTTCCACCGCCTGATGCAGGCCGTCCGACCACCGCCGGCCCGGGAGGATGCGCCCCGTGAACTCGTCCACGATGAACACCTGCCCATCCTGCACCACGTACTCCACGTCCTTCTCGTACAACGCATGGGCCTGGAGCAGCTTGTGGATGATGTGGAGCTTCTCGCTCTTCGCGGCGTACTCCGCTTCGACCGTCTGCCGCTTCTCGATCCGCTCCTCCGGCGACAGCGCCTCGTCGTGGTCGATCGCCCCGATCGCTTCGGAGATGTCCGGGATGACGAACAGACCCGGATCCCCGGGACTCATGGCTTCCACGCCCTTGTCGGTGAGGTGGACCGAGTGTCCGCGCTCGTCGAGCACGTACAACAGGTCCTCCTCGACGTCGCGGAGCTTCTGGTCGCGGGCCGGCAGCTTCCGGTCCGCCAGGTGGTCCAGCTCCACCTGCTGCACCAGCTGCTGGACCCCCTGCTCCTGCACCAGCTTGAGGAGTTTCTTGTTCTTGGGACTGCCCAGGCGCCCCTTGTAGAGCGCGATGGCCGCCTCATAGCTCTCCGAATCGGCATCGAGGAGCTTCTCGCCCCTCGCGAGCAACTCGTTCACGATGGCGCTCTGCCGCCGGACGAGGGTGACCACCTGCTGGTTGAACTGGGCGTACTTCCGGTCCTCCTCGTTCCCCACCGGCCCGGAGATGATCAGCGGGGTCCGCGCTTCATCCACCAGGATACTGTCCACCTCGTCGATGATGGCGTAGTAGTGCTCCCGCTGGACGCGTTGGTCGAGCGAAAAGACCATGTTGTCGCGCAGGTAGTCGAACCCGAACTCGTTGTTGGTCCCGTAGGTGATGTCGCACCGGTAGGCGGCGTGGCGCTCCTGGCTCGACGGCTCGGTGTCGTCGAGGCACCCGACGGTGAGCCCGAGGAACCGGTACAGATGGCCCATCCACTGCGAGTCGCGGCGGGCCAGGTAGTTGTTCACCGTGATCAGGTGCACGCCGCGGCCGGCAAGCGCATTCAGATAGATCGGCAGCGTCGCCACCAGGGTCTTGCCCTCGCCGGTCGCCATTTCGGCGATTTTCCCCTCGTGCAGCACGATCCCGCCAATCAGCTGCACGTCGTAGGGAATCATGTCCCAGTCGAGTTCGTGGCCCGTCACGACCACCTTCGTATCGCGGAGTCGCCGGCACGCCTCGCGAACCGTCGCGAACGCCTCCGGCAGGATCTCGTCCAGCGCGGCACGCAGCGCCGCGCGGAGATCGTCCTCGAGTCGGCGGATCTCCTGGTCGAGGCGCTGGCGCTCCCCGGCGTCCACCGCGTCGTGCTTGGCCTGCCTCTTCTCGGCGAGCGCGGCGGTGAGGCTCCCGGTGCGCTCCTGGATCATGGCCCGCAGCTTGTCCGTCTGGGCCTGTACCGCCTCCACCGGCAATCCGGCCAGCCGCTGTTCGTGGTCCTTGATGGCGTCGATCAGGGGCTGGATGCGCTTCAACTCGCGATCGAACCGCGACCCGAATACCGTGGTAAACAGCTTCTTGAGCATCAGTCCTCGTCTACGTACAGGCAGTGCTCCGCGATGTACCGCGCGACGGCGTCGGGCACGAGAAACCGGATACTCTCCCGCGCCCGAATCCGCTGGCGGATGACCGTCGCCGAGATGTCGATGGCCGGCACTGGCAGCGCCGACCCGACGCCGGGCGGCACGGCCGCTCCCGGCCGGGTCAGGACGACGACCGTCGCAAGCTCCCGGATGGCCGCCGCTTCGCGCCACATGGGAAAGTCCTGGGCGGCATCCGATCCAACCAGTAAAGATAGCGAGGTGTCCGGGTGTTCGGCCTTGAGCGCGCGGAGGGTATCGATGGTGTACGAAGGTCCGGGACGCACGCACTCCTGTGGATCCACCAGGAACCCTGGAGCGTTGGCGACGGCCAGGCGGAGCATGGCGAGCCGGTCCTCCGGGCTCGCGCCGTGCCGCCCCCGCTTGAAGGGCTGGTCCCGCGCAGGGACGAACCGGAGCTCATCGAGCGCGAGGGTGCGGACCGCTTCACTCGCCACGATCAGGTGCCCGTGGTGGACGGGGTCGAACGAGCCGCCGAACACCCCGATGCGCACGGTCTAGGACGTCGTGACGGAGTCCGGGCAGACGTCGCTCAGTCCCTCGGCCTCCGCGTAGAACCGCCGCAGGTGCGCACAGGTCTCGATGACTTCCTCCTCGTACCCGATGCGCTGGTACGTCTCCACGAGCTTCATCAGCGCGAGCGGCGCGTGCTGGGACTGCGGCCAGGAGGTGATCACGGCCCGGTAGTAGATGATCGCAGAGTCGAACGCCTTGATCCGGAAGTAGAAGTCACCGGTCTTCAGGTCCTTGATCGCGAACCGGTCACCCAGCTCACCGACACGTTCACGGGTCAGCGCGGCCGCTGACGAATTCGGATAGCGCTGGAGCACTTCGGAGTACACCGAGAGGGCCTGCTCCCCATAGGTCGGATCGAGCTCGGCCCGCTTCCACAGCTTCCCCAACGCATCGCCCGACCGCATGAGGGCCATCGGGGCCACCTCATGCGTGGGGAAGTCGTCGGCCGCCCGCCGGAGGTCGCGCGACGCCTCGAGGTACTCCTTGGAGTCGATCCGGCAC
>JAOUDR010000418.1 GCA_029859185.1 Gemmatimonadota bacterium | reverse complement strand
CTGGTGCGGAACAGCGAGAGCCGGACGCCGGTGACGGGGATGCGGAGCAACGTGAACGAGCCGTCCGCGGCCGTGACGGTCGATGGTGCCGAGACGGCGGGGATCCGCTCGCCGACGACCGTCACGCGGACACCGGCGAGCGGGGTGCTGTCGGTCACGGAGCGGACGGTACCGCGGAGGTCGCGAAAGACCTGGGCTGACGCGGCTCGGGGGTGTATGACCCCCAGGGCGAGCAGGAGCAGGGCGGCGGCGGAGAGGATCCGGGCGAGACGGCAAGACGGCCAGACGGCGAGCGGGTGGCAGGGAACGGGCGACGGACCAACCGCCCCCTCCCACCTAGGCACCGCTCGCCGTCTTGCCGTCTTGCCGTCTGATCCGCCACCCATCCCCTACCCCCTGTCTTCCTCCGCCTCCTTGAGGTACCCGACAGCAACCCCGATGATCACCATCGTGAGGGTGGCAACCTCACGGCGTGGATAGATCCGCCGTCGGCAGGAACCGCGGTGGCTGCCGTGGCTGGGTCAGTTGCTCCAATCCGTATGCGAGCTTGAGCAGCGCTCCCTCGCTCCACGGGCGACCGAGAAAGGTCAGACCGACGGGGAGCCCGAAGCTGTATCCCACCGGAACCGACAGCTGCGGGTAGCCCGACACGGCGCCCGGGGTGGAGCTCGACCCGATGAAGTGGTCTCCGTTCACGAGATCGATTGGCCAGGGTGGGCTTCCGGTCGGGGCCACGATCGCGTCGAGTCGGTGCTCGTCCATCACCTGATCAATCCCCTCGGGGCGCGACAGCCGCCCGCAGGTCGCCAGTGCCTCGACGTACTCCTGCTCCGTGAGCGGTCCCTTGGCCTCGGCCAGCTCGAAGATCTCCTGCCCAAAGTAGGGCATCTCCCGTGCGCGCTCCCGCTCGTTGAACGCGATGAGGTCGGCGAGTGTCTTCGCCGGCGCCGATGGCGCCCAGTCACGCAGGTACGCATTGAGGTCGGCCTTGAACTCATAGAGCAACACCTGCCACTCCGCGCCATCGTACTCACCCGCATGCGGGATATCCGCGGGGTCGATGATGATCGCGCCGGCGTCGCGCAACGCTTGGAGGGCCGCCTCGCACAGTCGGTCGGTCTCCGGGCTGTATCCCCAGAACTGCTTCCGGGCGACCCCGATCCGCGCCCCACGCAGCCCATTCGGGTCGAGGAAGGTCGTGTAGTCCACGGCGACCGCCGTTCCGCCGTTCCGCCGTTCCGTCGCGCCGTCCTCCGGATCACTTCCAGCGATGGCGGAAAGCAGAATCGCCGCGTCGGTCACCGTGCGGCACATCGGTCCTGCGGTGTCCTGGGTGTGCGAGATGGGGATGATCCCGCTGCGGCTCACGAGACCGACAGTGGGTTTCAATCCAACGAGTGCGTTCGCATTGGACGGACAGACGATGGAACCGTCGGTCTCGGTGCCGATCCCGACGGTCGCGAGGCTCGCGGCGATGGCGGCACCCGTTCCGGAACTGGAGCCGCACGGGCTCCGGTCGAGTGCGTACGGGTTCTTGCACTGTCCTCCCCGCCCGCTCCAGCCCGACGATGACTGGGTCGAGCGGAAGTTGGCCCACTCGGAGAGGTTGGTCTTCCCGAGGATGACGGCACCGGCCGCCCGCAGGCGACGCACGAGGAACGAATCACGCGGCGCGATCACGCCGTCGAGGGCAAGTGAGCCCGCTGTGGTGCTCATGCGGTCGTGGGTCGCGATGTTGTCCTTGATCAGCACCGGGATGCCGTGGAGCGGTCCCCGCGCGCTTCCACGCTTCCGTTCGGCATCCAGTTGCTCGGCGATCGTGATCGCCTCGGGATTGATCTCGATCACCGACCGGAGTGTGGGCCCGGCGCGGTCGATCGCTTCGATCCGCTGGACGTAGGCGGCACAGAGTGCCGCCGCGGTCGTCCGACCGGCCTGCATATGGGCCTGGAGATCGGCAACGGTGACTTCCTGCAGCTCGATATCCTCGGCCCGCCGTTCCGCGGCTCGGCCGGTCCGGCGAGGCAGTGCGGGGACGGCGGCGGCCAGGCCCCCGCCGGCAGAGGCGCGGAGGAAATCGCGGCGCGAGAGATCAGTCATGGGTCTAGGTCTCCAGATCTTCCGGCAGGGGGAGGTAGCCTAGCCAACCGAGCCGGGCCAGGATGACGCCGTACCAGATGGCGGCAGCCACGTACAGCGCGAACGTGGTGACGAAGCCCAGGCGGGAGCCGCCGATGATCCCGAACCCGAGTCCCAGGGGGACGCCGACGGCGGCGCCAACGATGCGGAAGACGCGCGTCCTTGTCCGGATCCGGCGCACCATGTCGTCGCGCACGCCGGGATCGCGCAGGCGCTCCAGCAGGGCGGTGGCCTCGGCAACGACCTCCTCGCGCCGTCTCGTGAACAACGCCCGCACCAGTGCGCGTCGGAGGTTCGCGAACAGTCCACGTACGACCACCGCCACGACATGGGCCACCCACAGTTGATAGCCCAGCATCAGCACCAAGAGCAGGGCGAAGCCCGCAGCGCCACGCGCGACGCCGGAGCCGGGGTGGGACAACGCGGCCAGTGCTGCACCCAGGGCGAACGCGCCACCAAAGGAGCCCACCAAGGCGACTGCGTGTCGCCAGGAGGGTTGGCCCACGCGGTCCAGCCACTCGAGGTCCGTGGGATCGGTCGTCCCGGGAGAGACACCGGTCGCGGGAGTCAGATGCCGCAGGGCCGTGAGTGGTACGGCCCCTCCGCCGCATGGCGGGCCCCCAGCGCGAAATGCGCCGTGAAGTCCTCCTCGTGGCCCTCCGGGACGAACTCGCCGGACGGGAGCTGGCGGTAGGTACCGCGATAGTCGTGCCGGACCACCCGTTCCAGCATCTCCGCCAGTCGATCGACATCGTCCACCGTGTTGTAGCAGCCGAAGCTCGCGCGGACGAGACCGGGCATGTCGGACTTGTCGCCGCGGGCCATCTGCGCACGCCACGTGGCGGTCTCCTTGGCGCTCAAGCCCAGCAGGTGCACGACGTACGGGTGCGCGCAGAAGCAGCCGTGCCGCACACCGATACCGCCCTCGTAGCCGAGCACCGACGCGACCAGCGCGTGCGGCACGGTTTCCAGGTTGAACGGAATCACGCCGACCTTGTCGCGGGCCTTCCGCGGGTCCGTCTCGCCGTAGATCCGGAGCCCCGGCACACGCGCCAGTCGCTCGAGCGCGTGGACCACCAGATCGTTCTCGTGATCCGCGATCGTGTCCATTCCCACATCCATCAGGACATTGGCCGCGGTCGCCAGGGCCACGGCGCCGATCACGTTGGGGCTCCCCGCTTCCTCGCGGTCCGGCGTGTCCGCCCAGAGCACCTCGTCCAGGGTCACCGCCTCCACGGTCCCGCCCCCCTGATACTCGGGTGCCGTCTCGAGGAACAGCTCGCGCGGGCCCACGAGCGCCCCGGTCCCGAACGGGGCGTACATCTT
>JAOUDR010000417.1 GCA_029859185.1 Gemmatimonadota bacterium | reverse complement strand
CGCCTTTCCTGGTCGTGACGTACGGCTCGAAGATCCGATCCTTCATGTCGTCGGGTACTCCGGGGCCGTGATCACGTACGGCGATGGCGACCGTGTGCGCTGTGCGCTGTGCGCTGACGCGGATGCCTCTGTGGTCGGTGAAGGCCAAGGCGTTCCGCACGAGGTTTTCGACGGCGCGCCGCAACGGCTCGTAGTGTCCCCGTACGGTGAGACCGGGCTCCACGTTTCGCGTCACGGTACATTGGTCGGCCGTCACACCAGCGAGGACGCCGTCCACCAGCTCGGCGATGTCCACCAGCGCCTCGGGCCCCTCCGGCAGCCGCCCGAATTCAGAGAACTCAGTTGCCATCCGCTCGAGGCGTGCGGTTTCGTCGCGCAGGACCTCCACCGCGGCGCTCGACGACGTCTCCGGCAGTTGCCGCAGCGCCAATCGCGCGGCGGAGAGCGGTCCACGCATCTCATGGGCCACGCGCCGCGCGGTCTCCCGAAACGCCGTGAGCCGCGCCTGCTCCACTTCCTGGCGCCGCACGCGCTCGAGTGCCGCGGCGAGCTGTCGCATCGCATCGCGTAACGCCGAGAACTCGGGCGCACCGCCGCGATGAGCCGCGGGCAATGACTCGGCCCGCTCGATGCGGCCCACCCACTCCACCAGCTCTTCGACCGGTGCCGAGACATAGCGCGCCCAACGGCGGGCCAGGATGAGGGAAGCAGCGACGACGACCGCCGCGACGAGGAAGATGGCGACGGCGAGCGCCGTGGCGGCGGTTCGCGTAATGAACTCCGCCCGGTGGACGAGACGGGCGCGCTCGCCGATCGTGGTGGCGTGGTCCCGTAACGCGGCGCGCCCCGCGCTGTCGAGCGCCGTCGTGTCGATCGCGGCAATCAGCGCTCCGGCACTTCCCGCGATCTCGTCGAGCGCCGCGCCGGGGCCCGCCGGTGAGCCCGCCGATCGGGCCTGCACGGCGAGCACGACGAGTGCGGCAGCCGCGGGGAGCGTGCCGAGGCCCACCAGGGCCAGGAAGACGCGATGACGGAACGGCAGGGACACGGGGCTAGTTTAGCGCGGCCGGACCGGGGGGACTAGGCGGACAAGGCGGGACGAGGCGGTCATGGCGGTCACGGGCGGTCACGGGAAGTCGCGTTGGCCCTTGCGAGGTCTCTCACACCGAGCAGACCTTACCGATGTGGGGGCAAGCTCCTGACCACCGCCACGATGGCATGGCCATGACATCGAGGATCGAGTCGTGAATCGGTTTCCCCGCTCCTTGCTGAGCGTGCTCGCGCTCGTGGCCATGGGAAACGCCGGTGTCGCCGCTGGCCAGGCCCCTCCCACGAACGTGGTCCTGATCATCGTGGACGACCTTGGGTGGCGCGACCTCGGCATCACGGGGAGTACGCTCTACTCCACGCCGGTCATCGACCGTCTGGCACGCGAGGGCACGCGGTTCAGTCGGTTCTACAGCGCGAGTCCGGTGTGTTCACCTACCAGGGCGAGCCTCATGACCGGCCGCAACCCGGCGCGGCTCGGGATAACGAATTGGATCGGCGGCGAACAGCAGGGCCAGCTCCGTCAGGCGGACTACGAGCGCGCGCTCCCGCTGGACGAACGCACGATCGGCGAAGCCTTCCGTGACCGCGGGTATGTGACGGGCTACATCGGCAAGTGGCACCTTGGCACCGATCAGTTCATGCCGAGTCATCAGGGCTTCGACACGATCATCGCCGTGAACAATGCCGGCCAGCCAGGATCGTACTTCCCACCGTATGGGCGCGTCGGTGCACCCACGGCTGTGCCGGACCTCACGGGCGATCCGCCGGAGGCCTATCTCACCGACCGACTCACCGACGCGGCGGTACGGTTCATCGCGGCGCGGCGCCGTGAACCGTTCCTGCTGGTGCTCGCGCATTACACGGTACACACGCCGCTCGAGGCACCCGCGGCGCTGGTCGCTGCGTACGAGGAAGAGATCGGAACCGCGGGGAGTATGCCAACCACGGACCCGATTGCGGAACGGACCGCCACCACCCGTTCGCGGCAGGATCACGCCGTCTACGCCGCCATGGTGGAGACGCTCGACCGCGGCATCGGTCGCATCACGGACACGCTGCGCACGCTCGGGCTCGATGATCGCACCGCGGTAGTGTTCGTGTCCGACAACGGTGGTCTCAGCACGATCCAGGGATCGCGCCCAGGGCCGACGTCCAACCTGCCACTCCGCGCGGGCAAGGGCTGGCTGTACGAGGGCGGCATCCGCATCCCGCTCATCGTGCGCTGGCCCGGCGTGACGCAGCCAGGCCTCGTACTCGGCACACCGGCCACGACCGACGACCTGTTTCCGACGCTGCTCGACCTCGCCGGAATCGCACGATCCACAGACGTGCCGCTCGACGGGCTGAGTCTCGCACCGCTCTTCCGCGGCGACAGCCTGCCGTCACGCCCCCTGTTCTGGCACTTCCCGCACTACCACGGTTCGGGAAACCACCCGTCGGGCGCGGTGCGTGACGGCAACTACAAGTTGCTGGAATGGTTCGAGGACGGCCGGGTCGAGCTGTACGATCTCGCCGCGGATTCGACCGAAACAAACGACGTCAGTGACACGCAACCGGAAGTGGCCGAGCGGTTGCTGGCGCTGCTGCACAACTGGCGCGCGCAGATCGGCGCCAGGATGCCGAAGCCCAATCCCGACTGGCCACGCTAGCCGGCGGTGAGACTGAGAGCCGTGTGGGCAATCTGACAATGGCGATCATCGCCCGTCATCGCCCTACATCGCCTTCCGTCGCCTGTCGCTCAGTCGTGCAGAATCCGCTCCGGCGGATCGTCGAGATCGTCGAACTGCCCGCTCCGCACCGCCTTGACGAACAGAATGGCGAACACGGCGCCGAGCCCGACGGCGATGGGCAGGAGGTACAACAGGGCGTTCACGCGGTCTCCCTGCGCACGGTAGCCTCGACACGCGACGCACCCCAGATGACGAGCGCGCTCGAGAGCGGCATCAGGATCGCCGCGACGAGCGGATTGATCCACCCCGCGGCCGCGGCACTCACTGCCAGAACATTATAGCCGATCGAGCGAATCTGGTTCGTGCGGATGACTCGGCGGCACGCGCGGGCCGTGATGATGCCGACCGGGAGCGGTGCCAGGCTGCTTGACGAGATCACTCCATCCGCGACGAGGATGCTGCTCGCCGCCCCGCGGCCCATTGCCACACCGACGTGCGCGGCCGCGAGCGCCGGCCCGTCGTTCAGCCCGTCACCCGCGAACAGTACGCGTCGGCCTTCTTGTTGCCGTGCCCGTACCCAGTCGGCCTTCGCCATCGGATCGAGTCGCGCGAGCACGGTAGGGATACCGGCGGCCGCGCCAATGCGCTCGGCCACGTCGCGATGATCTCCGGTGACCAACACGACCTCCAGCCCCAGGGCGCCCAGTTGCGCGACGATGCTCGCCGAGTCCGCCCGCACCACGTCAC
>JAOUDR010000416.1 GCA_029859185.1 Gemmatimonadota bacterium | reverse complement strand
CGTGCTCACCCCGCCCCCCGCGGCCGCCGCTGACGACGCGGCCCCGTACACCGTGCTGATCACCGGTGCCAATCGCGGCATCGGCTACGAATTCGCCCGGCAGTACGCGGAGCGCGGCTGGACCGTCATCGCCACGGCGCGGAAACCCAAAGACGCGGCCGACCTGCAGGCCCTCGCCGCCAGATACCCCGCGCTGCGCATCGAGAAACTCGATGTGACCAGCGATCGCAGCGTGCGGGCGCTGGCCAGGCGTTATGCCGGTGTGCCCATCGACGTGCTGATCAATAATGCCGGCATCCTCGGCGATATCAATGCGCAGAACTACGGAGCCTACGACTTCGACGTGTACGACGACATCATCGACGTCAACTGGAAAGGCCCGATGCGGATGATGGAGGCCTTCATGGACAACGTGGCGATGAGCCGGCAGAAGAAGATCATGAACATCTCCAGTGCCGTCGGCTCGATCGAGATGACCTTTCCCGGCCAGGTTTTCTACCGCAGCAGCAAGGCGGCCCTCAACATGGCCACGCGCACGCTGTCGAAGGAAGTGAAGCGCGATCCCGACCCGAACCGCAAGGCGCTGATCTTCGGCCTGATCAACCCGGGCGTCGTCGACACCGGCTTTGCGAAGAACGTGCCGATAAAGATGATCACCGCGAAGGAGTCTGCCGGGAAGTGCATCACCGTCATCGAGAGCTTCACGCCGGCGATGTCGGGCAGCTTCATCGACTACAACAAGGGCACGAAGCTGCCCTGGTAGGGAGCGGCACGGGACACCGGCCGCCGCGCGCACCCGGTCACCCCGGCGGCGGCACCTGCAGCGGTTGGCCCGGGATGACCGCGCAACCATTCGATCGCGCGGTTACATCGAAATGGATCCTTCGCGGAAGTCTGATCGGTCCAGCCAGACGTTGACTAACACCGGACGGCCAGCCCGCGCCAGTGTGCGTGCCTGCTGCAGGGTCTCCTCCACCTGATCCGCGTGCCGGACCTCGAGGCCCTCGGCGCCGAAGCCGCGGGCGACTTCGTGATACGCGGTGCGGGCGAGGACGGTGCCCACGTCGTCCCTGAGCATCTTTACCTGCTCGCGTGCGATCTGGGTCCAGCCTGCGTCGTTGCCGATTACCGCGATCACCGGGATGCCATGGCGCACGAAGGTGTCGAATTCGGCGAGACCGTAACCCGACGCGCCGTCACCCCACAGCAGCCAGACCTCCGAATCGGGGCGCGCGATCACGGCGCCCAGGGCGAAGCCCGCTCCGACCCCGAGGGTTCCGAAGACGCCGGGGTCGAGCCACGTGAGCGGTCCCCGGGGACGCAGGATGTAAGACGCGGTGGCCACGAAGTCGCCGCCATCCGCGACGAAGGACGCGTTGTCACCCGCGATGCGGTCGAGCGCGCGGCAGAAGGCTATGGGATTGACATGCTCGGTGGGAGGGCCGGGGGAACCCGCAGCCTGCGCGTCGATCGAGGTCTCACGCGTCTGGTCACGCTCGCGAAGAGCGCTCGTCCAGGCGTCCCGGGCCTTGCCTGCGCCGGGCCGCTCCGAGAGCGATTCGACGAAGAGCGAGGCATCGCCGATGGCGGCGATGGTGGGCCTGCGGTTCAGCCGCGCTTCCTTCGCGCTGCGATTCGCCGCGATCAGCGTGGCCGAGCGCTTGACGTGCTTTCCATAATCGAGCCGGAAGTCGCAAGGCACTCCCGCAAGAACCACGCAATCGGCCTCGCGCAGTGCCTTCCGGCGCTCGTGGCGCATCTGGAGGGGGTGGTTGCGCCCCAACAAGCCGCGAGCCATGCCCGAGAGGTATGCGGGAATGCCCAGCCGCGTCACCGCCTCCGCGAGGCGCGCGGCATTCGTGGCCTGGGCGAGGGCCTGGCTGCCGATCACCATCAGCGGTCGCTCCGCCTTGTTCAACGCTTCGGCGGCGCGGGCGATTGCGTTCTCGCCGGGCCGCGGAACGGAAATACCGGGGACGCGCGAGTCGAGCGGCGCGTGTGCCCCGGAGAATAGACGGGCGGCGTGACGGTTCAGGTACCAGCGCAGGGCCCGGTCCGCGATGGACGCGCCCTTGCCGGCGGCGTCCGAGTACCACTGACGGATCGTCGCCTCCTCGTAGAGCAGGTCCACCGGGCACTCGATGAAGACCGGGCCGGGGACGCCGGCCCGGGCGGTCGAGAGTGCCTCGGTCACCGCGGGTCCGAGGTCCTTCACCCGTCGCACCTGCTTCACCAGCTTCACGTGCGGGGCGATGAGCGGTTTCTGGTCGATGTCCTGCAGCGCCCCCCGGCCCTGGAGCGCGGTCGGGGCGGCGCCGCCGATGAGGAGCACCGGCGACTGCGCGAGTTGGGCGTTCTTGAGCGCGGTGATGGTGTTGGTGAGCCCGGGCCCCGCGGTCACCGCGGCCACTCCCGGGATCCCGGTGAGACGGGCGGTGGCATCGGCGGCGAACACGGCGGTGGCCTCGTCGCGGGTGTCGACGATGCGCAGGCCGCGCGCCTTCGCGGCCACCAGGATCGGGGAGATGTGTCCGCCGCACAGGGTGTAGACCGTGCGGACGCCATGGGCGTCAAGAGCGGCCGCGATCCGGTCCCCTCCGTGGGGCTTGAGAGCGGACCCGATCATGCCGGGGTCAAGGCCCCGGGGGGCTTCGCCTTTTGTTCCGCGACCAGCGCGCGATAGTCGACCTTGCCGATCCGGGTCCTCGGCAGCTCGTCGCGGAACTCGACCTCACGCGGGCACGACCACTTGATGAGCCGCTCTCGGCAATACGAGATCAGGGCCGCTTCCGTGTGCGGGCCGGCCTGGGCCGGGTTCTTCAGGACCACGTAGGCCTTCACCCGCTCCACCTGCGCCGTGTCGGGCACGCCCACCACGCAGGCTTCGGCCACCAGCGGATTCTGATACAGAACGCTCTCCACCTGCGCGGGGTAGACATTGAAACCCGAGGACTTGATCATGCGCTTCAGGCGGCCGGTAAAGTAGAAGAAACCGTCCGCGTCCATCCGTCCCAGGTCTCCGGTGTGGAGCCAGACCCGCCCGTCGGCATGGGTCCGAAGCGCCTCGGCCGTGGCCGCTGGATCATCCAGGTAGCCCATCATGACCGCGGGCCCGGAGACGCAGATCTCGCCCTCGTCGCCGACCGTCGCCTCGAGTTCCGAGCCGGTCGCGCAGATCATGGCCTCCATGTCGGGAAAAGGAACGCCGATCGAGCCCTCGCGATAATCGTTGAGCGGGGTGGCCATGATGGCGGACACCGCCTCGGTGAGGCCGTAGCCCTCTAGAAGTCTCACCTGGCCTCCGCATTCGGCGACCAGTCTCTCGAACCGCTCCTTCACCGGTCGGGGCAAGATATCGGCCCCGGAGACGCAGGCGCGCAGGGCGGAGAGATCCGCCCGGCGAAGGGCGGGATCCCGGCCAAGCGCCTCGTACAGGGTGGGCACGCCCACCATGATGGTGGGGCGGCGG
>JAOUDR010000415.1 GCA_029859185.1 Gemmatimonadota bacterium | reverse complement strand
AGGTCCTTGTGCGGCAGGTCGAGGATGCGCTGGTCGTTGGTATACGAGTGGATCGTGGTCATGAAGCCACGCTCGAACCCGAAGGCATCCCGGATCACCTTCACGACCGGCACGAGACAGTTGGTCGTGCACGAGGCGTTCGAGATCACGTGGTGCTGGGCCGGGTCGTACTTGTCGTGGTTCACCCCATACACGATCGTGATGTCTTCCTGCTTGGCCGGGGCGCTGATCACGACCTTCTTGGCGCCGGCGCTGAGGTGGGCGGCTGCCTTCTCGCGGCTGGTGAAGATGCCTGTGGATTCGAGCACCAGATCGACCTTC
Organism: Gemmatimonadota bacterium; assembly: GCA_029859185.1. Taxonomy (GTDB): domain Bacteria; phylum Gemmatimonadota; class Gemmatimonadetes; order Gemmatimonadales; family GWC2-71-9; genus JAOTWJ01. The sequence continues at coordinate 3,158 of JAOUDR010000415.1, read as the reverse complement.
ATGGCCTTCCACGGCAACTTGGCCGGGTCCTTCTCCGCCAGGACGCGGATGCCCTTGCCGTTGACGAAGATCTCGTCGGCGTCATGGCGGATCTCGCCCGCAAACCGCCCGTGCACCGAGTCATACTTGAGGAGGTGGGCCAGGGTCTTGGAGTCCGTCAGGTCGTTCACGGCGACGAGCTCGAGGTCCGAGCCAAACTTCGTCATGGCCCGCACCACATTCCGACCGATCCGACCGAACCCGTTGATGGCGATCCGCACCGGCATGGTATCCCCGCTTTCGCGAATTGGAGTGTGCTTGAACCCCGGGCGCTGCCGAGGCCGGTCAGGCCACGCGCAACTCGTAGGGTACCGCGCGCGCAAACGTGACGGCATGCACCGCGGTCCACCCGACCTCACCCAGCGCCGTCGCGCAGGCCACGAGCGTGGCGCCCGTGGTCAACACGTCGTCCACCAATATAACCGTCGCGATCGGTAGTTCGCGGGACGCGCCGGGGGAGGGCAGCGGTCCGCGCGCGGTGAACGCGGCGGCCATGTTGCGGGCGCGTTCCACGGGGCTGAGCGCCGTCTGGGTTCCGGTGTCACGCACCCGGCCGAGCAGGTCCTCCGAAACGGGCCGGTCCCAGGTGGTGGCCAGGGCGCGCGCGACCATCGCAGCCTGATTGAACCCGCGCTGTCGCATCCGTCGCGTGGAGAGCGGCACCGGTACCAGGACGCCGGATGCGGGTGCGGGGCAGCGGCACGCGATCACCCGCGCCATGTCTCGGCCCGAGCGGGCCAGGCCCTCGTACTTGAGGTGATGCACGATAGGGCGCGCGGTGGCGTCGAACCAGACGGCACTCCGCACCTGCCGTAGCACCGCGGGCCACTCCGCGCAGAACCGACAGGGGCCGATGAGGGGGAGCGGTTGCTGGCAGCGCGCGCAGCCAGGGCCCACCGGACGCAGTCGGGATCGGCAGAGTCCGCAGACGAGCACGTCAGGGTCGGGCCCGTCGACGGGCCGACTGCAGACGAGGCACGCATTCGGCAGGAGGAATCGTTCGAGAACCTGGAGCAGCCCGGCGGTCACTCGCGCAGCGCGCGTCGGATGGCCGCCCGCATCTGCTCGCGGGGTGCGCGCTGGCCTGGAAAGAACCGCTCGAACGCGGCGGCACCCTGCGCGAGCAGCAACGCGCGCCCATCGACGGCCCGCAGACCCTGCGCGCGGCACGCTCGCACCCACCCGGTCTCGCCAGGACGGTACACGAGGTCCAGGGCAACCCCGGTTCCAGCCAGGCGCTCCGCCGCCACCGGGTTGGCGCTCGGGTGCTCCAGGCCCACCGGCGTGGCGTTGATCACCGTGCCCACCGTGGTCCCGTCGTCCGGCCGGACGATCGGTGCCGACGCGAGTGACCGCGCCCACGCGCAAAACGCCTCAGCCCGCTCCCCCGACCGGGAGCGCACGAGCAAGGGTGTGCCCGTCTGGCCCGCCACAGCGGCGACCGCCCGGGCAGAGCCGCCCGTTCCGCAGACCAGCCAGGGGCCCGACGCGTCGAGTGACTCGAGGACCTGCGCCAGTCCCGCCACGTCGGTATTGTCGCCGACGAGGCGTCCGTCCTTGGGCCAGAAGGTGTTCACCGCGCCGAGGCTGCGGGCGAGGTCGGTGAGGTCGGCCACGAGGGCCGCGCCCTCCTCCTTGTGTGGCACCGTCAGGTTGCCGGCGATCCCGAGGGCGGCACACACCTCGAGCGTGGCCGGCAAGGCCGCGCGTGGTACGCGGGCAGCGACGTACACGGCATTCAGCCCAAGGACCGCGATGGCGGCATTGTGCATCTCGGGCGAGATGGAGTGCTGCACGGGGTCGCCGAGCACGGCGAGCAGGCGGCTACTGCCCCGAACCCGTAGCATCGGCTTCCGAGGTGAGACGGCCTGCCGCGACGCGGATCAGCTCGTCGAGCTCCGCGAACGTCTGGCGGTAGACGTCGAGGTCGCCGCCAAACGGGTCCGGGACCTCCTCGGCCCCACCGGTGCGGCCCGCGTATTCACCAAGCAACTGGACCCGCGCCGTCCGATCGAGTTCGCGGACCCGCGCGCGGTGGTGGCGCGACATCGTGAGGACGAGATCCGCCTCCGCGAGGACCTCCCGCGTGAGGAGGCGCGCGTGATGGGTCGACAGATCGAGATCGTGCTCGAGGCCAACGAGGTACGCTCCCTCGGACGCGGGTGCGCCATCCCACGCGCCGGTGCCGGCGGAGCTGACCGTCACCCCCGCCAGCTGCCGGGCCGCCGCCTCGCGCCGGAGGAGCGCCTCCGCCAGCGGACTGCGGCAGACATTCCCGGTGCACACGAACAGGACATGGGTCATGGAGCCATGCGTCCGACCCGCGCCTGCAGTTCCGCGCGCGGCACCGCGCCTGCGCGCACGATCCGCGGCACCGGTCCGGTGCAGTCGACGATCGTCGACGGCGGCACATTCCCAAGCACGCCGCCGTCCAGGATCACGAGTGTGCCCGCGGCTACCGCCGTGGCGAACAGGTCATGAATCGCGCCGACCCCGGGCGCTGTGGGTCCACCCGTCCGGTTGGCAGAGGTGGATGTCAGCGGCTCGCCCAGCTCGCGGATCAACTCGGACATCCCCCGGTGGGACGTCCAGCGCACGGCGAAACCACCCTCCGCGCCGCACAACGTCGCCGGCAGCTTCCCGCCCCCGGGGAGAATCAGCGTCAGCGGACCGGGCCAGCAGGCTTCCGCCAGGGCGGTCGCGGCCGCCGAGAAGAGGAGCCCGTGCTCCTCCGCCATCCGTCGACTCGACACCAGGAGGAGGAATGGCCTGCCGGGTCGGCGACCCTTGAGTGCGGCGAGGGCGGTGACGTCGGCGTCCCGCGCCCGCGAACCGAGCCCGTAGACGGTTTCCGTGGGGTACGCCAGGAGTCCGCCACGCGCGAGGTGCGCCCGCACGATCGGGAGCGCCGCCATTCGGTCGGCCGCGGTGAGGAACGGCAGCGTGGTCATGAGACCGCGAGTGCCTCGGCAAGGCGGAAGTCGTCGGGGGTCGTCACCTTGATGTTGGTGCTGTGGCCGGGCACCAAGACGACCGTGCCACCCATCGCCTCCACCAGGCCGGCGTCGTCGGTGGCGTCCAGCCAGTCGCCGGCCGCCTCGTAGGCGGCTTCCAGCATG
>JAOUDR010000414.1 GCA_029859185.1 Gemmatimonadota bacterium | reverse complement strand
ACCCGCAGCTCACTTTCTCCCCGTCCGATGGCGAAACAGGCCACTTGCCCAGCGCAGGTCGATCCGCTCGTGGCGACGCGTGGCTCCATCCAACAACACGCGGCCGCTCTCGGCCGTGTGTCGCAGCATCGCCCGCAGGTCGTGGAGCTGGTTGCGTTCGTCTCCACTCGGGGCCGCCGAGACCAATCCGCCCCCCAGCAAGGCCGTGGGACGGGAGTCGCTGCGCCAGGTGAGGTGAATGGCGACGTTCCACCAACCGGGCTCCCCCAGAACGCGATGCAGACGCGCCAGGCCGTCCGGCGCGAAGGGATAGATCGGCTCGTCGGCCCCGTGCAACGCACCTTCAGGAAAATAGGCGAGCATCGTCCGGGGCGTCTCGTCGAAGAGCCGACGGGTCTTGCGCATCGCGGTCGCTCGCCGGCGAGCGTCGTTGGGAGGAAAGGGAAGGGCACCCTGGAGCGCGAAGAACGGGACGCGATCGACCTCCTCCATCCAGACCAGGAATCGCCGATCGAGCATCTCGAGGGCCAGCAGCCACATCAGGTAGCCGTCGTGGAACGACTGGTGGTTCGCAACGACGACGACCGGGCCCGCGGGCAGGGTCGGCGGCGGCCCGATCCAGACGACGCGCCGGAACGTCCGCCGGAGCTCCCTGCGGATGAGCCACGCTACCGGGCGGCGCATGAAGGTCAGGAGGCCGTGATGATTCCGCGCAGACCGTCGAGCGCGCGCTGCTGCCGTGCCGCGTACAGGTCACGGAGGCCCTGCGCCCCGAGCATCACCTTTTGCGGCAGGGAGGTGTACGCGCGGCGCCGGAGGTTGTCGTAGCCGTTGCGCCGCACGGCATCGTGGATTCCCGCGTACGCGCGGGCCGCGACCGCGACCGGGCGACGGAAGAACCCGGGCAGCGCGGGCAGGGCCTCGAAGGCATACGCATACTGCCGCTCGGCCAGCTCCATCAGTTCCTCGCACACGCCCGCGTACGCTGACGGAATCGGGGTGTCGGTGCGCCGCAAGGCGTCGAGGACCGCCGGGGTGAGACCGCGAGCGTGGAGCAGACTCGCCGGCAGGTACAGGCGGCCGCGAGCGAGGACCTCGCTCACGTCCCGCAGGATGTTGGTGAGCTGCATGGCGTGACCCATGGCCGCGGCGCGATCGAGCACGGCGGCATCGTGCACGCCGAACAACTCGGTGAGCCAGAGACCCACCACGGATGCGACGCGATAGGTGTAGAGGCGCAGGTCGTCGGTGGTCTGAAACGCGACCGAGCCCAGGTCCATCCTGGCTCCGGCAATCAGATCGGCGGCATAGCGGAACGGCACGTCGTGCGCGGCCATGTCTCCCATCGCGACGTCCAGCAGCGGGATGCCCGTGTGACCGTGGTCATAAGCCTCCCAGGCGGCATCCCGCCACGCATCCAGCAACCGATGGCGCACCTCGGGGGAGAGATCCGCCTGCTGATCGACGAGATCGTCAGTCAACCGGCAGAACGCATAGACGGCTGCTACACGGTCGCGCGCCTCGGGCGGAAACAGTCGGGCGGCAAGCCGGAACGTGCGGCCGTGCTCCGCGAAGTACGAGCGCCAGTCAGCGGCGTCGGCCAGCGCGCGGCTGCCGGACAGAGCCTGGATCCGAGTCGCCGCCTCCGCGTCGGCCAGGGCGCGCTCCTCGCGCCACGCGGCCTCGGCCGCCCGATTGTGCCAGGCATCGAACAGCGTGGCGACGATGCCGCCATCGGGCCCGAGCGCCTCGAGGTCCGATGCCACGGCATCCATCTCCCCGCGGAGCCGCGTCAGCGCCGCACGCATCGGGGAATCGCCGCCGAGCGGGCGGAACAGCGTGCGACGCACGTCTGCCTCTGCCAGGTCTGCCCGCAGTGACGGGGCCTCCAGCCGGATCCAGGTCCACAACCCGCTGCGATAGTCGCCGAGCGCGGGCTTGCCCGTGTCGGTGGCGGGGCAATAGTCCAAGAAATCGTCGACCATCTGGTAGATGCTGCCGAGCTGGCGGCCGAGTCGCCTCAAGCGGTCCTGAGCGCCGCCGCTCAGCGCCGCACTCGCGGCCAACGCGCAGGCAAAGAGCTCACCGCTTTTCCCACCCACGATGTCCCGGTACCGCTCCCAGTCGACCGCGCTCCCGCGCGCGGTGGCCTGCTGCTTCTCGCCGGCCACCGTCCGCTCGACGGACACCGCGAAGAGCCGCATGAACGCGGCGCTCCCCGTCTCGGCCGCGATCCGGTACGCCGCGGTGAGCAGGTGGTCACCCTCGACCAGCGCCCGGGCTACCCCCTCGCGGCCCACCACCGTCGGATCGCCCCGCCGTAGCGCCGCGCCGTCGATCACGTCGTCGTGGAGCAGGGACGCTTCGTGGGCAAGTTGGATGGCAAGCGCGGCCAGCCACAGCTGGCCGTCCGGCTCGGCGCCAGTCACGCGGGCTCCCGCCAGCGCAGCCAGCGGCCGGAACAGGTGGCCGCGTACGGCGGGCGCCGGGAGGGCAAGGTCGATCGCATGCGCCCGAGCGCCAAGCAATCCCTCGGTGACCGTGGCGACGGCGTCAGCGAGGCGGAGTTCCGCCTCGTCTGGTGCGGCGTCGGGAACGCCGACCAGCGCCTCCGCAACCAGGCTGATCAGCGGGCTCGTGGCAGTCATGTCATGAGGTTGGTGGCGGTGGTCAGGGCATGCGTCCGGCTTGGAGGAACGAGCGCGACCGCGGCCAACAGGACGTACACCGTCAGGGTGACGAGGACACCGAGCCACATGCCGGCCGCCGCCATCATGCCCACCGGCATGAGAATGTTCACCCCGTAGTAGGCGCCCAGCCACCGGAGATCCAGGCGGTCAATCCAGCGGTCCGCCCTGAGCAGCGTGAGCGCCCCCATGAGCACGAGGCCGGTCACGTACCACCCCAACAGGTTGAGCCACGGCATGCCGTAGTACGGCCCGGAATCGGACCACACCCAGTACGGTGTGAGGTGACTCATGGCCGGATCGAGAGCGAGGTCCCACGCTACCAGGATCGCCGACGCAACCAGGAGGCGTCGGACCGGCGTGCCCGCGACCCCAAACGCCCGGGCCAGGGCGAACGAGGGAATGGCCATGGCAAACCAGCTGAGGGGGATGACATACGGCACCTGGCCGAACCACTTGCCACCCAACAGCGCCGTGTACGCGTAGCCGCCAAAGGGGATGCCGTAGCCCGTCCCGAAGAACTCGCTGAGGAAGCTCAGCACGTAGACGGCAGCAAACGCCGGAACCCACCGGACACCCGTGTGGCGGATGAGGACGGCCGCGAGCACCGCCCAGAGTAGCCAAACCTGGACCTGGCCGATCCTGGTATAGATCGGTCCATAGAGCGCAGCGCTCGAAGGGGACGCCGCGAGGAGCTCAGGGTGGAGCCCGAACGTCGCAAACCCGATAAGCGCAACGCCAATAAAGAGATACGCCACGGCAAGCAGCGCGGCGTCCAGCCGGGTGGTGAACAT
>JAOUDR010000413.1 GCA_029859185.1 Gemmatimonadota bacterium | reverse complement strand
CTTCGGCGGCAACGCGGCCCTGTTCGGCGTGACGGCGGTAATCGGTACGCTGTTCTTCCTGGGACGTACTGTCCTGATGCTCGTCGCCGGGGACGCCGACATGCACCACGACCTCGGTTTCGACGCCGACGTGGGGCACGCCGATGGCAGCGACCTCGGCGATCACACCGACTCGAGCACCGCGTTCAAGATCCTCTCGATCCAGGCGATCGCCGCGTTCCTGATGGGCTTCGGCTGGGGCGGGCTGGGGGTGGTCCGCGGCTGGGGGATGCCCGTCCTCGCGGGCATTGGCGTGGGCGTCGTGACGGGATCCGGCATGATGTGGATCCTCGGCAAGCTGCTCGCCTGGATCGCCCGGATGCAGAGTAGCGGCACCCTGTCCATGGAATCCGCCCTGTTCGAGGAGGGAGTCGTGTACGTGACGGTTCCCGAGCGCCGCCTTGGTCGGGGCGAGGTCCGCGTGGTGGTGAACGACCGGATGCAGTACTACCCGGCCGTGACCGACGGCGCTGCCCTCGACTCGCAGACCACCGTTCGCATCACCGCCATCAACGAGGACCACACGCTCACCGTCGAGCGCGTGACCCCGGTACTTCCAGCGTCCGGAGCATGACCATGCCGTCCCCCTACGCCCTGCTCGCCCTTCAGGCCGACCTCGGCAACGTCCCGGCCATCTGGCTCGGCCTCGTCGGTGCCGTCGGCCTGCTGTTCACGTTTTTCGTGGTGTTCGTGGTCAAGCAGTACAAGCGTTGTCCGAGCAACCAGGTCCTGGTTCTGTACGGGAAGGTGGGCGGGAACCGTGCGGCGCAGTGCATTCACGGCGGTGGCAAGTTCGTGGTGCCACTGATCCAGGACTACACCTACCTGACGCTCGAGCCCATGGTGATCGACATCCCGCTCCAGGGCGCGCTCTCGCTCAACAACATCCGCGTGAACGTGCCGTCGACCTTCACGGTGGGCATCTCGACGGACCCGGTTCTGATGAACTCGGCCGCCGAGCGGCTGTTGTTCCTCCCGGAGGCCAAGGTCAAGGACCAGGCGCAGGACATCATCTTGGGGCAGCTCCGCCTGGTGATCGCGACCCTCTCGATCGAAGAGATCAACAAGGACCGCGAGAAGTTCATGGCCTTGATCAACACCAACGTCACCGAGGAAATCAACAAGATCGGCCTCTCGTTGATCAACGTGAACATCCGCGACATCACCGACGAGAGCGGCTATATCGAGGCCATCGGCAAGCGCGCCGCCGCCGAGGCGATCAACCGCGCGAAGGTCGAGGTCGCCCAGCAGGAACGGGACGGCGCCACCGGCCAGGCAATTGCGGATCGCGAGAAGACGATCAACGTGGCTCGCGAACAGGCATCCTCCACCGAGGGCGAGAAGGTCGCCGAGCAAAAGCGGCGGGTGGCCGTGGCGGCACTGGATGCGACCGCGGTGAAGGGTGAGGTGGAGTCGAGCCGGGATGCACAGATTGCCACGGCGCAACGGCAGGCGGAGACGGTTGCCGCCACCAAGGAAGCGGAGCAGACGCAGCGCATCCAGGTGGCCAAGGCAGAGTCCAGCGCCGTCCAGGGCGAGAACACGTCGCAAGCCGAGATCGCGCGATCCAACGCGACACTCGCGCAGGTGCGGGCCGAGGCGATGCAGCAGGCCAAGGTGGCGAGCGCGCGGGCCGAGGAAGAGATCCTCAAGGCAGAGCGCGAAAAGGAATTGGCGCGGCTGGCCAAGGAGCAGCTCGCCCCGCAGGAGATCGAGAAGAAGCGGGTCGAGGTGGAGGCCGAGGCGGCCGCGGAGCGGTCACGCCGCGAGGCCCGGGGCGTGGCCGACGCGATGCTCGCCCGGTACCAGGCTGAAGCCACCGGCACGCTGCAGGTGCTGGAATCCAAAGCCGAGGGCTATCGGCGGTTGGTGGCGGCGTGCGCCGAAAACCCGCAGATCGCACCCACGCTGCTGCTGATCGAGCAAATGCCACTGCTGGTGGCGGAGCAGGTCAAGGCGATCCAGAACCTGAAGATCGACAAGATCACGGTGTGGGAGGGCGGCCGCGGCGGGCCCGCCGGCGGCAGCGGCGCCACCGCCGATTTCCTGTCGAGCCTGATTGGGTCGTTGCCCGCCGTGCACGAGCTGGCGCACCAGGCCGGAATCGAGTTGCCCGCGGTGCTCGGGAAGGTGCGCGAGGAGTCGCCGGCCACGGAGGCCGCAGCGGCAAAGCGGCAGAAGAGCTAGTCGGGGGGGGGAAGGTGTCCCGCACTGAAGTGCGGGCTCGGCCAAGCAACGAGACGCTGAAGCGTGTCTCCACGCGGCGGGGCGTCCTTCAGGACGCTGTTCCTCGGCCGAGCCCGGGCTCTCAGCCCGGGACACACCACATCCAAGCCCGCCCCACCACCTTTACTCTGCCCCTCAGCCCCTTCTGCCCCTTCTGCCCTCCCTGCCCCGTTATCGCCGCCGTTCCGCCAATCGCCGATAGTACTCCTCCACCAGGGCGCGGTACTCCGCTGGTACATCTTCGCCCGCCGTGAGCGCCGGCGGTGGGGCTCCTTCGCCGACCAGCTCTCGGCGCAGTGCAAACTCGAAGTCCTTGAGTGCCGTGATCATCTCTTGGAGATCGTCGAGGCCGCGCGGGGTACCGATCGAGCCGCGCGCATCCATCCGGCCCAGCCCGCGGGCGATCTCCTCCAACGGCCGAACATCCACGCCATCGCGTCCCAACTCCTCGGTCAGCTCCCGCAACTCTCCGGCGCGGCGGCGCAACTCACTACGTAGCTGACGGTCGCCATTCGGCGCGCCCCTGCCCGCACCACTGTCGGAGCCGGCACCTTCGCGCGCTCGCTCACCCAGGGATTCCAGCGCGCGCGCAACGTCACGCGTCTGATCCAGGGCGCGCTCGCGGCGCTGACCGGCCGGTTCGCCCATCTGGCCCGCCGCATCAGCAATCGCCTGGCGCATGTCCTCGAGATCAGCCGCGATGCTCTCTTCGAACTGCTCCGCATACTCGGACGACCGCTCCGCGATCACGCCGCGGGAATACCGTATCTTGTCCTGCAGCCGGCGGTTGCGGACGTCCTGAACCGCAGCCCGCAGCCGCTCGGACGCCTTGGGCTGCTCACCATGCGTCTCACGTGCCAGCCCGTCGAGATCGGACTCGAGCCGATCCACTTCATTGGCCATCTCGTCCTTGCGCTCGGACAGCGTTCGCACCCGCTCCTGACGAGCCGCCGGGTCCTCCGGAATGTCCCGCAGGCGATCGCGCACCTCTTCCTGCTGCTCAACCAGGCGCTCCGCGCGCTGGAGCGCCTCCTGCATGTCGCGATTGAGGCTCGCACCTCGCGCACCCTCGAGCCGGCGGCGCGCTTCACGCAGTTGCTCGGCGGCGGCTTCTCCCTGCGTAGCACCGGTCTGTCCGGCCGCGGCGCGCCGCATGGCGCTCGCGGCGTCCTGCATCCGCCGAGCCGCTTCCGCCAACTCCGGGTTGTCACGCTCCCG
>JAOUDR010000412.1 GCA_029859185.1 Gemmatimonadota bacterium | reverse complement strand
TCCGTCCCCCCGCGCCGATCGACGCCGGGGACTCCGTGCAGATCACGCTCGACTGGGCGTTCACGCTGCCGCAGCGCGGTCGCCAGGGATGGAACGCGGACAACCTGTTCTTCGTCGCCTACTGGTACCCACAGATGGCGGTGTACGACGACGTCGGCGGCTGGCAGCTCGATCCGTTTCTCGGCGATGCGGAGTTCTACGCGGGGTTCGGCACCTACGACGTCACCATCGAGGCGCCGGACGGGTGGGTGATCATGGCCACCGGCGATCTGCAGAACCCAGCGGCGGTGCTGGCTGAACCGGTCCTCGCGCGGTATCGCCAGGCGCACACGAGCGACAGCGTGGTGCACGTGCTCACCACCGCGGACCTGGAGTCCGGCATCGCAACCCCCGTGTCGGGGAGCGGGACGCTGCGCTGGCGGTTCCACGCCGACAGCGTGCGCGACTTCGCGTGGAGCGCCACCACGGCCTCGCTGTGGGACGCCGCGCGCATTCCGGTCGGCGATCGGGACGGCGACGGACGGACCGACTACGTGCGGGGAGACGCCATTTACCGGCCGGACGCGACCCGCTGGACGGAGGCGTGGCGCTACGTGCAGCACTCGATCGAGCACCACTCGCGGTGGACCGGCATCGCGTATCCGTGGCCCCACATGACCGCCGTCGAAGGGGGCGGGATCATGGGCGGCGGCATGGAATACCCAATGATGACGCTGATCAGCCCGTTCACGGAGGCGCCCGACACCCTGCTCTACCTCGTGGTCACCCACGAACTCGCCCACATGTGGGTCCCGATGATCGTGAGCACGGACGAGCGCCGCTACGGCTGGATGGACGAGGGCACGACGGACTTCAACGAGTTGGAAGCGATGAAGGAGTTCTACCCGGGCCACAACCCGGAGCCCGACGAGCAGGAGGCGTACCTCCAGGCGGCGCGCCAGGACCGGGAAGGCGAGTTGATGCGCCTGACGGACTACCAGTACCCCGGGGCGGGCGGGGTGGCATCGTATCAGAAGCCGGCCACTCTGTTGATCGCGCTGCGTGAGTTGTTGGGGGAAGAAACCTTCCTGCGCGCCTACCGCACGTACCTCGGGGCCTGGGCATTCAAGCATCCCAAGCCGTGGGATTTCTTCAACGTCTTCAACGCGGTCTCCGGGCAAAACCTCGACTGGTTCTGGAGCACGTGGTACTACGAGACCTGGACGCTGGATCACGCGGTGGAGCGCGTCACCACCAACCCGGACGGTTCGGCAACCATCGTGATCGAGGACAAGGGGCAGGCGTTCATGCCGGCCCGCGTCACGATCACCCGGGAGAACGGGCAGCAGATCGAGCGGGAGATCGCGGTCGAGCACTGGCTCGCCGGGAACACGCGGGGTGAGATCGCGGTGCCGCGCGGCTCGCCGGTGGTGCGGGTCGAGATCGACGCCCGGCGGAAGTTCCCGGACATCGAGCGCAACAACGACACGTGGGAGTTGAAGACGTGATGCCGCGGGGCGACGGCACGTACCGGCCTCCGGCGCTCGAAACCTGCGCCCCACCGGCCTCGTAGGGCCCGCCGTGTCCGATCCCCTCAGCCCACGCCGGGCCCGTTTCCGTCGGTTCGCGCGGCGCGTCGTCCTCGTGCTCGTCCTGCTGCCGGTCGTCCTCATGGCGGTCGGGGCCGTGTACCAGGCGCTCGGCAGCCGGCGCGATGCCGCCCGGCTTCCACCGCCGGGGACGCTCGTGTCCATCGGCACGCACCGGATGCACATCCACTGCACCGGCACGGAGAAGCCGACCATCTTGCTGGATGCCGGAGCCGGCGGATGGTCCCTGCACTGGGCTTCCATCCGTCCCCTGCTGGACTCCCTCGCCCGCGTGTGCGCGTTTGACCGGTCCGGAGCGGGCTGGAGCGACAAGGGGCCCGGCGCCTACGACGGCGAGGCCATTGCCCGCGAGGTGGACGCCCTGCTCCGCGCGGCCGGCGAGACCGACCCGGTGTTGTACGTGGGCCACTCGCTCGGCGCCAATCTGGGTCTCATCCACTATGGGTTGTTCCCGGCCAACATCGCCGGCCTGGTGCTGATCGATCCGGGCCGCACCGTGGACATGCTGGAGGACTTTGCCGGGACGCGCGCGGACGCCGAGGCCATCACATCTTGCGGCTGGACGTGCTGGGCGGCGACCGCGGCGACGCGCACCGGCCTGGTGCGCCTGCTCGTGCGGAGCCTGGGTAGCCGCTACATGGCCGATGAGGTCGTCGCGGCCTACCGGGCCGGCATGGCCCGCCCGTTCACGGTGACCACGTTCGCCGCGTACCTCACCTTTCTCCCCAAGACCGCGTGGCAACAGCGACGCGTGGAGGACCTCGGCGACCTCCCACTCTCGATCGTCTACTCGGGTAACACCCGCCGCCCCGAGGGAGACGAGACGGAGGCGGACGTCGCGGCGTGGCACGCCGAGACGCTGGAGGACATGCGGGCCCTCGCCGCGCGCTCGACCCGCGGCACCGGCCCGCTGGTGGTGGACAGTGCGACGCACTCGTCCATCGTGCTGGCACCCGAGTACGCGCGCACCGTTGCGGCGGAGATCCTGCGGGTGCGTGCGCTACTCGGCGGCACGCATTGACGGGGTGGGTAGCACTCACATCTGGGCACGAACCCCCACACCCGAATCCTCGGCACGCTGTCGGATTCCCATTTCGGCGGCGGTCAGCGACGGAATCGCATAGCGTCGCTGCGTCCGGCACCTTCGGCCGGCGGCGACGCCGGGAAAGGAATGCAATGCGCACTCTGTTTGCAGGAGCGGGGCTCCTCGTGAGCCTCATGACGGCGGCTCCCGCCGCAAGTCAGACCATCGCGGAGCTGGAAGAGGAAGTCCGGACAACCGAGCGCGCGTTTGCCCGCACCATGGCGGACCGCGACCTGGAGGCCTTCACGGCGCACCTGGCCGACGAGGCGGTCTTCGTGGGGCCCGCCGCGCTCCGCGGCAAGCAGGCGGTCAGGGACGCGTGGTCGGGCTTCTTCGCGGGCCCGCAGGCGCCGTTCTCCTGGGAGCCCGAGATGGTCGTGGTGCTGGCGTCGGGGACGCTCGCGCTCAGCAGCGGTCCCGTCCGGAATCCGGCCGGCGACCGCGTCGGCACGTTCAACTCCGTGTGGCGCCGCGAGGCCGACGGGCGGTGGCGCATCGTGTTCGACAAGGGGTGCCCGCCGTGCAACTGTGGCGGAACGCCATAGCCGAGGACTCCGCGGCGATGCCCGCCGGACCGCAGCGCGCTGGATGCAAAGACCCCGCCGGGCGTCGCAACGCCCCACGGGGTCCGTAGGTCCTATCACCCAATCGCCTAGCCGTCCGCTCGCCGTCTTGCCGTCTGCCCGTCTAGCCGTCTGGTATCATGGGCCTGAGTGGAGTTGAACCACTGACCTCACGCTTATCAGGCGTGCGCTCTAACCAACTGAGCTACAGGCCCCAACCTTGGTAATTTAGCCACCCCATCGCCTCAG
>JAOUDR010000019.1 GCA_029859185.1 Gemmatimonadota bacterium | reverse complement strand
GCACGATGGAGAGGAGAAACAGCCCGCCCAACCCGGCGATGACGTATCGTTTGGTCTCGAGGGTCATGTCGTGCCTCTATCCAAGTCGCGTGCGCCGCATCCGCCGGTCAGTGGCGGACGATCGCCTCCCAGACGGTCAGCGCAATGATCGAGAGCGCGCCGGCAATGCCGACCCAGACGCTCGCTTCCTGAAACCGCGTGTGCTTGCGAATCCAACTGTCCGTGAACGGCCAGGTGAACATCACGAAGACGATGAACCCCATGCTCAGAACCGCCGCGGTGCCGCTGAACAGCTTGAGCCACCGGAACGCCACGTAGAAGAACCATTCCGGCTTGATGATCTCCGGGGTCTGCAGCGGGTTGGCCGGCGGGCCGAGCGTGGCCGGGAGGATCGTGGCCAGCGCGCTGAGCAGGATCATCAGCACGAGGCCGATCATCACCTCGGTGTAGAGGTGGTCGGGGAAGAAGTTGAACGTCTTCGCGACACCCGTCTCTTCGTCCTTGAACCGAAACTCGGTCACGCCCTGGAGACGGATGATCGTGATGTGTACGGCCACCAGCAGCACGATCGTGACCGGGAGAATGGCGGCGTGCAGGATGAAGAACCGCGAGAGCGTCGCCCGGTTGTACCCGTCGCCCGCGAGCATCATCCGCTTGAGGAACCCACCGATGAGCGGCACCGTGTCCGTGATGTTGGCCCCGACCGTGGCGCCCCAGAAGCTGAGTTGCTCGTAGACCAGGCTGTAGCCCGTGAACCCGGTCATGAGCGTGCAGAACAGCAGACACATGCCCACGATCCAGTTGATCTCCCGCGGTCGGCGGTACGCCCCGGTGAAGAACACGCGGATCTGGTGCAGAATGACCGCGACGATCATGAGCGTCGCGGCCCATTTGTGCACGCTCCGGATGTACCACCCGAAGGCGACGTCGCGCGTGATGTACTCGACCGACTGGTAGGCCGTGGCTGGGGAAGCTTCGTAGTAGAAGGCGAGCAGGATGCCGGTGAAGATCTGGACGATGAACAGGTAGGCCGGAGTGCCACCCAACGCGAACCACCACCGCTTCAGGTGGTACGGAACCGGCTCGTTGGTCAGCTCACGGAGTTGCCCGCCCGATATCGGAAGACGGTCACCGAACCAGCGGCCCACGGCGCTCATGACCAGGCGCTCCGGCGCACGGTTGCCCGGAAATCAGACCTCCACATCGCGACGCTCCGTCCGTGGACGCGCGACCGGCGCGAGGCACGGGTCGTGACCCGGACCTTCCGGACCGTCGTTCGCCGCCACCACACCCGCGTGGTCCGGTTGCATCAGGGTGAGCCGCGGTGGCGGGACCGCGATGTGCAGGCTCCCGTTCTCCACCCGGAGGTCGTACCGCGGCAGGGACTGGCCTGCCTCCCCGGGCGGGCCGCCGATCGCCTTGCCGGTGGGGTCGAACACCCCGTTGTGACAGGGACAGAAGAACCGGTCGTTCTGCCCTTCCCACCGCACCTGGCATCCGAGGTGTGGGCAGGTGCTGGACAAGGCAATGAAGTCACTCGCATCGCCGTTCCGGGCCTGACGGGCGATGTTGATCGTCTCGCCCGAGGGCCCGCGGTAGCGCAGGGCTTCGCCCACCTTGATGCCATCCACTTCACTCACGAACTGCCACATCACCTCACCCGTGCGGGCCGGGTACAGGTACCGTCCGGCGACCGCGGCGAATCCCCCATATCCCCCCAGCAGTCCCGCGGCCATGGCGGCGCGGGACGCCTGCTTGAGGAAGCCACGACGGTCGCCATCGTCCGGGCTCGGCGCCGCATCGGGTCGGCTCTCGTCATTCATCGCGTACGTCCTCGCAGTCGTCCGGTCATCGTGGGTTCGGCGCGTCGACGCGCGGGCTCACGGCCACCGCAGCGTCAGCTGCGCGTAGCCCCAGTAGGTGGCATCGGACCCGTCGGCAAAGGCCGGCAGGAGCGTGGTCACGAGATCGGCGGGCAGGTACAGGCCCCCACCGATCTCGAGACCGGCGTACTGCGCCATCGTCCAATTGCCGACCAGGTCGATCTCGGTCCCCAACCCCCGCGCATTCGCCCGCTCGCGGGCAAGGCGGAAATGGTGCAGGTCCGCCCGTACCCGTGTCTTCGACGACAGGGTGAGGCTGCCGCGGAGCATGGCATCCATGAGGCCCGCCTGATCGAGCTGGCCCGGAAGGTTGAGGAAGTAGTCCATGTAGCCGTAGAACTTGTGGTTCGTGGCGTACAGCGTATTGAACGCCTTCACGTCGCCGGCGGTGGGATCGTCGTCACCGGACAGGTAGTCCACCTGGGCCGCGAGCGAGCCCTGCCCTACGCCGAGGCCGACCTTCCCGCTCGCGAAGTAGGCGGAGCGGCTGGGGCCGAACTGATAGGCGCCGGCCCCCTCATAAAGAAACGCGCCGGCGGCGCCGTGGAGGCGGAAGTTCGTGGTGTACGACTCTTCGGTCACGGCCTTCCGGACGACCAGCACGGTGAACTCGGCCGTGGCACCGCTGAACTTCCGCGACGCGAACCCGCCAATCAGCCACCCGTCATCGCCGACCCCCTGATTGAGCTGTGGGTTCGGGCCGGTCGCCAGCAGCGAGTCGCGCTCGGCGACGTTCATCCAGAAGACGTTCCAGTCGACGCCCCCGGCCCGTCCGAGCATGCGGGCCCCATCGAACGCCTGGCCGGTGTTGGCCCATCCGACCGCACCGACCAGCCGCTCGTCGCCGAGGGCGATTTCCTGCCGGCCCAGACGACCGAGGACCCGATCGACCGTCCCGATCTCCGCGTAGCCCTGATGGAGGTCGAGTCGGTCGGCGCTGGCATCCGTCAGCGTGTTCGTCTCGGTGCCCCACGCTCGCGCATCCTGGAGCTGGGCAAAGGCACCCAGCCAGCCGTTCAGTGCCACGCGCGCGCCGAGGCGGATCCGGGAGAGCGTTGCGGCGTCGTCGCTGGCGCCGACAGTGCGGCCGTCCCACTCACCGCGAAGGCGGAGCTCGCCCGAGAACTTGACCGTGGGGAGCTCCTGGGCGGCGAGCGTCGGTATCGGCGGTCCGAGCAGCATCCCGAGGAGCAGCGGTGTGGCACTCCACATGACCTTCCGAGCCTGCATCACGACCTCCTACTGCCGCAGTCGGAATTACAAGACAATACGATGAGCTTGTCATGTTATAATCGGACGCTACTTTGGAGACAAGCCCCGATCGGAGCATATCATTCTCTCCCAAACTGCGGAATACGCACTGCGCGCCGTGATGCAAGTTGCCCGGCACGCGACCGACGGGCCGGTCCAGGCAACGGACCTCGCCGCCGCCACCGACGTGCCGGAGAACTACCTCCGCAAGGTGCTGCACGAACTCGTCCGCGCGGGCGTGCTCCGCTCCACACGGGGCAAGGGCGGCGGCTTCCAGCTCGCGGTCCCCGCCGACCGACTCAGCCTGCTCACCGTCGTGGGACGGTTTGATGGGATCACGGAACGGCGACGCTGCATCCTTGGCCGGCAGGAGTGCAGCGATGCCCATCCCTGCCCGATGCACGACCGCTGGAAGGCCACCGCCGAGCAAATCACCCACTTCTTTGGCTCGACCACCGTGGCGGACGTGGTGGCCGACGCCATTCCGACACGGAAGCGGGGCGGGCGGCGGACCTGAGCACGTACCGATGTGCGGTTGCGAGGGCGTGAGCGATCGGCTCGGCGCGGGTTTGTGGAGGCGCGAGTGAGCCGCGCGGCCCGGCTCAGTCGGTAAACTGACGACCCTCGCCGTTTGATCGGTCAGTTTTGGATCGCGCACCCCGGCCGGCCGGACTCCGCCGGACGTCAGCCCCGTGGGAGCGCTGGCCGCCCAGCGCCGGGTAAGGCGGACTCACCCGACCGCACCAATTCCCGGGCCAGGTCCGCGAGTTGGTCTGCAAGCGCTTCGAGCACGCGCGAGCGCCGGCGGACTGCGTAGTAGTAGGCCGTCCGGGCCGTCGCGAACGTCGCCATGAGCCACAGTGGGATCACCACCGCCGCCACCGAGCCCGCGAACCCCGCCCCGTCGATCAGAATCCCGAGCATCGGACCCAGCCCCCCACCACCCATCCCCCCACCGATGCCGCCGAAGATCCCACCGATGAGGTTCCCCAGCGATTCCTGGACCGCGATCCGTGTCACGCCGCCGCGCACGGTGACGACGACCTCGACCGCGCGGTTGCTCGAGCCCGTCCGGGTCATGGTCCACGCGAACGATCGCCCGAGCTGGCTCACCTGCCCCACGTTCCGGAGTGCGCGTCGGATCTCGTCGACGAGCAGGGGGAAGTCCGCGTCCGCGACCTCGCCGTGTACCACCCGCTCGAAGACGAGGCGCGTGGGCGCTCCCAGGAACGGGTTGGCCTTTGGCGGTGACGCGACCGGCGCTGCGGGCGTCGGCGCGCGCGCATCCAGTGACCGAGCCACTGATCGTACCAACTCGACCGGGATGCCCACCTCGGCAGCGATCGCCTCGACACCACCGATCGTCATGGCCCCGCTGGCCGTGGGGTTCGAGGCTTCGAGCTCCGCGGCGCGGCGCACGATCTCCTGCACGTCCGACTCGGCGTATTGGCGTCGCGGCGTCACGACCCCACGAAGCTCGTCCATCAGCGCGGCGGGTGTGGGAGTGCGGTGACTGTGACGGATCGCGAGTCCCCGGACGAGCGCTCCCTCGATGGTCGGCCCGGCCTGCGCCAGCCGGGCGCGGTGGTCCGGGGCGGCGTCGAGCAGGCGCCCGATCCGCACCGCCTCCTCCGTGGGCCACCCCCCCGGGATCTCGCCGACGATCATCTCGTAGACCACCGCCGCCAGGCTGTAGACGTCGCTCCGCTCGTCGAGGTCCGTGAGCCCGGCAGCCTGCTCCGGGCTCATGTACCCCGGCGTTCCGAGCGGGAAGCCCGTGCGCGTGAGATTGGCGCCGCCCGCCGTGCTGATGGCTTTCGCGATGCCGAAGTCACCCACCACGGGATGCCCGTGGGAGAAGAGAATGTTCTCGGGCTTGATGTCGCGGTGAAAGACCCCCATCGCGTGCGCATATGAGAGCGCGTCCGCCACGGGCGCGGCAATACTCAGCGCCTCCGCCGGCTCCATCCGGCCGGCGACCTCGATGCGTTGGCGCAGCGAGCCACCTTCGATAAACGGCATCACGTAGTAGAGAAACGTCCCCGCCTCGCCCGAATCGTGGAGCGCGAGCACGTGCGGGTGGTTCAGCCGGGCGGCGATCTGGATTTCCTTGAGGAACCGCTCGGAGCCGATCGAAGCCGCGAGGTCGGGCCGGAGGACCTTGATGGCGACCTCGCGGGCGTGCTTCCGATCCCAGGCGAGATACACCGTGGCCATCCCGCCGCGGCCGAGCACCCGCTGGACGTCGTACCGGTCGGCGACGGCGGCGGCGAGATCCGGCGGGACGACGGACGCGGTCACTTCCTGTCACCTCGGACACCGGACACCATGGCGCCGATCCCGGCGCGGCGCGAGTAAGACTCGCGGCTCGGCGCTGTCAGTGAACTGACGAGCCACCCGCGCCGCTTCGAGCGGTAGAGCTGAGTGGCGGCTATCGGGCCCTCCGCGGGTAGTCCTGCACTCCCTCGAGACTCCACCGAAGGAAGTCCCGCAGATCGTTGTTGGCGTTCGCGAGGTCGGGCTTTCGCAGGTACATCATATGCCCACTCTCGTAGAACCGGAACCGGAACCGATCCCGGAACTCCCCGCCCGGCTGGATGTGGGAGATCGTGTACTGCGCGCCGAAGTAGTCGGTTGCCGCATCGAAGTAGCCCGTCTGGATCATGACCTTGAGGTAGGGGTTCTCCCGCATCGCTTCCCGCAACATCTCGCCCGGTGGGGTCGGCGAGGTCCGGTCCCACGGCCGCACGTTGCCCCAGATGTTGTACTGCAGGTCCGGATTGTACTGGAGCTCCTCACGCAGGTAGCGGTTCACCGCATTGGCAAACGGGCCGTTCCAATCGGCAATCGCGGGGTCGTACTCGGGATTCTCGCCGGCGGATTCCTGGTCGATGCCGAGGTACCGGCTATCGAGCCGCCCCACGGTCAGCCGCTGGTCGCGCAACAGCTCCTTCCAGAAGCGTCGCGTGGTGATCCGCAGGTTGGCGGACTGTACGTAGTCGACCGTAAGGCCGGTGTACCGCGCCACCTGTTGCGCGATTGTGGTACGTCGGGCGTCGTCGAGCCGGTCACCCTGCACCAGCGCCGCGAGATAGTCGCCGAGGGCAAAGGCCTCGGATTCATCCAGGACCTCGCGCAGCGGTCGTCCCTGGAGATCCGCCGGCAGCTGCCGGTGATACCACGCGGTGGCCGTCATCTGTGGCAACGACGTGGCATACGCCACGTCCGGCCCCTGCTCGATCCCCAGGTCGGTCATCGAGACGAGGATCACACCATTCAAGTAGAGCTGGTGCCGATCCACGAGGTATCCGGCCAATGCCGAAGCGCGCGTCGTGCCGTAGCTCTCGCCGATCACGAACTTGGGCGACATCCAGCGGTCCTTCCGCACCACCCAGAGTCGGATCAACTCGGCGACCGATTCCACGTCGGGGATCGTGCCGTGGTACTTGTGCAGGTCCTCCCCTTCGATCATCCTGCTGAAGCCCGTTGGTACCGGATCGATGTACACGATGTCGGCCGCGTCGAGGATCGAGTGCGGGTTGTCCTCGAGTTGCCCGGGCGGCATGGGGGCGAAGCCTTCGTCGTCATAGACGACGCGACGTGGGCCCGTGTATCCCATGTGCATCCAGACCGACGCCGTGCCCGGGCCCCCATTGAAGGAAAAGACCAAGGGACGCGCCGCCAGGTCCTGCACGCCGTTCCGCGTGTAGGCGATGTAGAACATCTTCGCCACGGTCTTGCCGTCATCGCGAATCGGGAGCCAGCCGGCCTCCGCCGTGTAGCTCACCGACTGGCCGTTGATGCGCGCCGTGTGCTGGGTGACCACCGGCTCGTCGGGCAGCAGATCGGCTTCGGCACCCGCCTTCATGGCCGCGGGCCGCGGGGCAGGCGGGGTGACTTGCTGCGCGGCGGCAGGGATCGCCGCGACGAGGCACGAACCGAGAATCAGGACCAGCGAGAACAGGCGGATACGCATGCGTCAGCTCCGGTTGGGAAACACGATAGATGAGAGGATGAAAGGCTAGCCCGCGAGACCGCGGGTCGCAATCGGGATGGATCGGGTGGCGCTCACCGCGGGAAGGCGTCCGGCAGTCCGCCGTCCACCGTGAGGATGTCGCCGGTCGTGTACCGGAACCGCTCGCTGGCAAGCAACACCGCCAGGTCCGCCACGGCCTCTGCCGGCATGAGCGACACTCCCATCACGTTCCGGACCGACTCCAGCGATCGGTGATCCGGGAGTGTCTGGTATCAGCGGACATGGTCGGGAACGATGCGAGGGGTTCGGGTCCTGCGCGAGTCCGAAGTGTGAGGGAACGGCGCTCGGCGGGAGTTTCGCGGACCTGGATCGGACGCTAGTCTTGCCACGGAAGGGGCCACGGAGAGGCCACGGAAACAGGCACGGACAGACACGGACAGACACGGACAATTCAGATGGATGAGGACTCGATGGGACGATCACTGGCTACACGCATCCGGCTGACCTTGGCGATTGGCGCGCTCCTTGTCACCCTCCCCGCAACCGCCCAAACGGGGCCCCTCACCACGGCCGAACGGAGCGGGTTCACTGCCACCTCCCGTCACGCCGACATCATGGCGTTCATCGGCGAGCTGCAGCGTCTCAGCCCGCTGGTCCGGGTTGAACGCATGGCCACGAGTCCCGAGGGACGGGCGGTGCCGCTCATCGTGATCGGCAACCCGGTGCCCGCGTCGCCCGCGGCCCTGCGCAACGACGACCGCGCGGTCGTCTATATCCAGGCCAACATCCACGGCGGGGAGGTCGAAGGGAAAGAAGCGGCGCAGATGCTGGCTCGCGACATTCTGCTCGGCAAGACGCCGGACTACCTGGATCGGCTCGTGCTTCTGATCGCACCCGTCTTCAATGCGGACGGCAACGAACGCATCAGCGAGGCCAACCGCACCAACCAGGTCGGACCGGCCGAGGGCGTTGGTGATCGCTACAACGGGCAGAACCTCGATCTGAACCGCGACGGGATGAAGCTCGAGACACCCGAGGTGCGCGGGCTCGTGAACGTCCTGAATCGCTGGGATCCCGTGTTCTTCCTGGACAGCCACACGCACAACGGGTCGTACCACCAGGAGCCCGTGACATGGGTCTGGGGCCTGAACCCCAATGGCGACTCGCAGATCCTCTCCTTCATGGAAGACGTGATGCTGCCTGAGGTCGAGCGCCGGATGCGGGAAACGTACGGCACGCTCACGGTGCCGCACGGCGACTTCATCGAGCCCACCGACCCGGCCAAGGGCTGGGTGCCCCTCGGTCCCGAGCCCCGCTACCTGAGCAACTACGTCGGACTCCGGAACCGCCTGTCCGTGCTCAACGAGCAGTACCCGTACGTGGACTTCGAGACACGCGTGCGTGGCGCCTACAGCCTGTTCCGCACGTTCGTCGACTACCTCCACGAGCACCGTGACGACGTCGTCCGCATGGTGCGCGAGGCCGATCAGCGCGCCATCGCGCGCGGAACGGCCCAACCGGCAGACAACGCATTCGTGCTCGCCACAGAGGCACGGCCCATCGCCGCCACCCTCACGATTCGTGGCTATGAGATGGAGATCACCGACATGGGCAACGGTCGCCGCCGTGTCCGCCCCACGGACCGGAAGCGCACGTACGAGAACGTGCCGTATCTGGCGCACTTTGCCCCGACCCGGTCGGTGCGGTACCCACCGGGCTATTTGATTGCCGTACCGGATGCCCAGGTGTTGGACAATCTGCTCGCGCACGGCATCACGGTGGAGCGGCTGATCGAGCCAGTCACGGTGCGGGTGGAAGGATTCACCGTAACCGAACTGACCGGAGCACGCCGGTCCAACCAAGGGCATTTCACGACTACGGTGCTGGGTGAGTACGCGCAGGTAGAGCGGGAATTCCCCGCCGGGAGCTTCCTGGTGCGCACCGCCCAGGTTCTGGGACCACTCGCCGCGGCCCTGCTCGAGCCCGAGAGCGACGACGGGCTCGTCACGTGGAACTACTTCGACCGATACCTCGGCACACAATGGGGCAACGCCCCACAGCCGTATCCGGTGTATCGGCTCCTGGGCGACGTGAAGGTGGTGAGTGAGGTGGTGGGACAGTAGGGGGCGGTAGAAGACGGTAGGGGACGGTAGAGGCCTTGCCGCAGAGATCGCCACTCTGCGGCAAGGCCCCTACCGTCCCCTACCGTCTCCTACCGTCTTCTCCTAGAACGTCCGCTCCGTGTACCCCGCCGGCACCGTGAACACGGCATCCGCGAGGGCCGCCGTACTGCAGTCCGTCACCTCGGTCTTGAGGCGCATGATCGTGCCTTGCTTGGGCTTGGGTGCCTCGGGCTCCTTCTTCTTCTTTCCAAAGAGCCCACCCGTGATTCCACTCACCGCCCCGGTGGCCGTGTTCTTGGCCTCGTTCGCGGCGGCGTCCGCCACGTCGTCGGTGAGTTTCTTGTCGGCGTCCTTGAGGACCGCCTTGCGGTCGAACGTCACGCCGAGCGGCACGCTCACCACGTGGGTTACGCTGCGCAGGGCTTCGCCTTCGAGCCCCTTCGTCTCCTCGGCGAGCTTCTCCAGGCCCTCCTGAATGCGCGGATCGAACTGGTACGCCTGCACCATCTCCTTGGACGGCCCCTCCGTCGATCCAAGCGCTTCAGCCCACATCTCGGCCTGGGCCTGCTTGGCGGCGTAGCCCGGGAACGTCGTGCTCAGCCACAACTCGGACAGAACCACCAGCGTGCCGGCTCGCGCGTTGGCTTCTTCCTCAGTTTCGTCGGGCTGGCGGATCGGGATGGCCTCGATGTCCACCTGCAGAAAGACCTGCTCGGCCTCGTAGCCCGCGATCTTCTGCTTCTTGCCGGGCCGGTCGGTGGAGAAATGCACCTCGTACCGCACCGTCTCCGGCGGCGGCGGTTCCTCCGCCATCTCCGACTTGGCGGCCGCGAGCGAATCCCCCATCTCCTCGACCATCGCATTGGCACGCTCGACCGCCTGCGCGAAAGTCATGGTCATATAGGTCTTGGTCTCGTGATCCATCCAAGTGAACGCCCGGGCGCCGAGATCGAGCATCGTCGAGTTGTCGTCGGTGTCGGTGCGGAGGTTGCCGCCTTTGATCGAGGTCACCTCGGTGACCTCACTCGACCCCCCGAACAGCTTCATCCACCGACCGAGTGCGCCGCCAAACTCGCCGCGGGAGACGGTGGTGTAGCGAACATCCTGCGCGACCACGGATGGGGGTACGAGCCACGCAGCCGTGAGCAGTAACACGAGCAACCGAGCATAACGGGCGGACATGGATCCTCCTGGCAATACCGGGAACACGCCCGCCGACTCCGCGAGCGCACATTGAGCATATCAGGGACGGGGAGAGGCCGCCAGGAGGACTACGGCGCGACGACCGCTACGAGCAGCCACTGCTCCCGCCGTCGCCCGGCCGCCATCCCGCTGATGAAGTCGGGCACGCGCGCGATCACCCGGAACCCGTTGGTTTCGAGGTCCTGCGCCACGAGGTCAATCGCGAGATCGTGGCTCCGGGTCTGGGCACGCCGCGAGTCCGTACTGTCGCTGGGTGGGTTGTCCACGATGACGAGACGTCCGCCCGGTCGCAGGGCGCGACGAATCCCGGCCAACATCGCCTCATACTCGCGCATCTCATGATAGGCATTGACGATGACGACGCCATCGACCGACTCAGGGGACAGCATGGGATCGTCGGCCTTGCTCACGACGGTGTCGATGTTCGCGAATCCTTCATCCGCGGCGGTGGCCGCGAGCCGCCGCATCGCACGGCGGTCGACGTCCACCGCGACCACTCGCCCCGCTGGACCGACGATGGGACTCAGTCGGAACGAGAGGAATCCCGATCCCGCCCCGATATCTGCGATCCAATCACCGGCCTCCACCTCCAGCGCCGCGACAATGGCGTCAACGCGCTGCCAGCCGTCACGCGGGCTGACCTCGACCTGCCCGTGAAGCGGGGGCGCAACCAGCACGCCACCAATCACGACGCCCAACACCCACGCGCGAAGATTCCTCATGTCACCCAGCCGCGACCTCAGGTGCGAACCCAGTCAGCCATCCCGCATATCCCGTCATCCCGCCAAAAACCAATCCAACGCCGCCTCCGAGATATCGGCCGGAACCTCGTGCCCTCCACTGAACTCCCGATAGGTCACGTCGTACCCCTCGCCGCGCAGCGTCGGGACAATGCGATCTCGACTCGCCGACACCGGGAGAATCGGATCCAGGGTCCCATGGGACACGAAGACCAGCGGATCACCCACGACGGGATCATGCACATCGAGGTAACCCGGCGAGTATCCGATGAGGTGGCTGAAGAGGTCGCCGTTCGACACCCCGAGCGACAGGGCGTAGGTCGCACCATCGGAAAAGCCGCCCATGACCAGGTGCTTCGGATCCACCCGGCAACGGTCGAACGTGTACTGGAGCGCCCGATCGAGGAACGCGACGTCGGCTCCGAGACTGCCCAGGATGAGATCCCATGTCCGACCACGCGAATCCGGCATCAGCAGGACCATGCCGCGCGCCTCGGCGCGCGCGTGGTAGCTGGCCCACCCGTCGCTTGCTCCCCCGGCTCCATGCAGGGCCACGAACAGCGGCCATGCCCGGCCCGCCGTGTAGCCCGTCGGTACGTAGAGCAGCCCGTCCCGCCCGCTGGCAAGTCCCAGCTCGGTGAGCCCGGTGGGGGGCGCCAGCGTCGGCGTTCCGGGTCGGGCACTCAAGCTCGGGTCATTGGTCGGCGGGCCGCCGTCGCTACACGCAAGGACCAGTGGCGTCGCAATCGCGCCCAGACCCGCGCGCACGAAGTCCCGTCTGGGCATGCTCCCGGCAATCGGCGGCATGCCGGTTGAGTCGTGGTGTGTTGTTGGCATTACCCGCCCTACCCTTTTCGCTGTCGGCAGTTCCGCCCCTGCCACCAACGTGCGGATCTCCATGGCTGGCAGGGACCGTCGTCCCCCCGCATCTTAGCCGGATGTTCACGCGACTCGAACGGCTTCCGTCCCACCCCTTCAACCGTGCCGACTCCGACGGCCCGCTCATCCATGCGCGTCTTCACTGACAGCATCCCGTTCGTCGAACGACTCACCCTGCCAACCACCATTCCGTGGTCTTCCGCGGCACCTGCACCGGACATCCTGCCGCTGGTGCGGGAGTTGTACGGCGACCAGTTGATCCAGACGACCACGGTCGAGTCGGCCACCCATTGGCCATACCTGTGCGCGTCGGCGTCCGCGGAGCGCTCGCAGTTCGACCTGCTCGTGGGGTTGAGTCGTGCGTCCGCGGCCTTGCCGGACGGCACACTGTGTCTCGCCGGAGCCGGCCGCGGCCTGCACGGGCAGCGGGGCCGACCCTGGGCCGCTCTCGAGGGCAACCTCCACCTCTCGCTCTGGCTCACGCCTCCACCGGAGGCGGTCCACACGCCAATCGATCTCCTGGCGATGGCCGCCGTCTCGGTGGTGGAGGCGATCGACGCCGTCCCGGGCCTCGCGGGACGTGCCGGCATCAAGTGGGTCAACGACATCCTGATTGACGGGGCAAAAGTCTGCGGCATCCTCACGCACGTGGCACACCGCCCGCGCGGGGTGCTCGGCATCGTAGGCATCGGGCTCAACGTGGAGGCGGTCCCGGAGGTGGCCCCCACCCCATTCGTCCCCACCCTCACCGCGCTCCGCGCCGTGACCTCCGATCCGGAGCAGTGCCGGCTGGGCTCAGTCCTCCACGTCCTGCTTGTCACCCTGGATCGTAACTATGCCACGCTCCGCGGCGAGGGCGCGCGGGGCCTGTTCGCGCGGTACCGGGAGCGCTCACTCGTGCTTGGTCGGCAGGTGGCGTTGTGTGCGGAACACCCGGACGCGACACCGGAAGTCGTGGCCGAGGGCCGGGTGGTGGGTCTCGGAGACAGTCTCGAGCTGCTGCTGGAAGGCCACGACCGGCCGTTCACCACGGGGCGCCTGATCCTGCGCGCCTGATCCTGCGCGCCTAGCCCAGCTGGGGGGACTGGTCGCCTCTGGTTCCCACGGTCTATCTTTGGAAGCGGAGGACACGATTCGGTGTCCGTGGATGTTCCCGCCGTGGCCGGTCACGTTCGGCTCGTGTGTGTGAGGGGATGGGATTGCCGGAGCCAGCACCCGACCTGCTCTTCGTCTGCATCACCGCGTTCGCCGCGGTTTTCGTGTTGCTCGGCAGCCTGGCGCTGGTGATGCGCGGCCTGATCGCCGCCTTCCCTGCTCCCCTGCCCGCCAGTTCCTCGTTCGACCCGGCGATGCTTGCCGCCATCACCACGGCGGCCGCCGCGGCCTTTCCTGACGCCACGATAACGAAGATCGAGGAGGCCCCGTGATCTTCTCGTCGACTCCAAAGACCATCCGGGTGATGTTCACGCCGTTCCGCGACGGACTCCAGAGTACGTTCGGCGGCAAAGTGCGGCTCGGGGATTTCCTGCCCGCCATGCAGGCATCCGCAGCGGCCGGGATCCGACACTTCGAGTTCGGCGGCGGCGCGCGGTTCCAGGCGCCGCTGTTCTACCTCGGCGAGGATCCGTTCGAGGACATGGAACGCCTGCGCGAGGCGGTCGGTCCGGAGGCCGACCTTCAGATCCTCACACGCTCCGTTTCGGGCGTGACGCTCACCACGCAGTCCCCCGAGGGGCTCGCCCTGCAGGCGCGCCTGATGCGTGAAGCCGGGACGACGTGGGACCGGAACTTCGACTACATGAACGATGTCCGGAACCTCGTGAACACGGGGCGGCCCATCGTGGACGCCGGCATGCATCACCAGGTAGCGATCGCGCTCATGGGACTTCCGTTCCAGTCAAACCGCGTCCACACACCGGGCTTCTACATCGAGATTGGCCGGCAGCTGCTCGCGAGCGACGTCCGCATCGACAGCCTCTGCCTCAAGGACGCCAGCGGGACGACCGACCCGCACACGATCTACGAGACGGCGGTCGGGCTCAAGAAGCTCATGCCGCCCGAGATGCCGCTCTGGATGCACACGCACGACACG
>JAOUDR010000411.1 GCA_029859185.1 Gemmatimonadota bacterium | reverse complement strand
CCGCGACATCGCGCGGGTCGCGCCGCACGGTGCCGGACGCAAAGGTGCCTTGGGTTGTGCCGTCCGCATGGGTGAGCGGATAGGTGACGCGGAATGGTATGTCGACCGTGTCCGGCCAGTCGGGCACGCGAAACGTGGCGGTGTATCCTGGATCGACGATGGTCGCGGTGCCAACGGTGGTCCACGAACCACCTTCGCGCCGTTGGAGCGTTGCCTCGTGTCCGTCGCTCGCGCCCAGAGGCATGAACTGGGCCGTCAGAGTGAGCGTGCCGCGGCTCAACGTGTGCTGCGTGCCGATCACCGGGCCGAGCGCGCGGTCGTCGTGCCGCTCGAGCTTCGAGCCCTCGGCACGGAAGGCAGAGAACGCGAACCGTGTGTCCGACCCTCCGCGCGCGTCCGCCACGAGCCCCACGTTACCGATGAGACGCTCGGCGGGGAATTCCTCGGACGTGACGCGGATCGTGTCGCGCGCCGCGTTCCACAGTGCGGCCTCCAGGGTGATCGTGTATGCGTTTCCCTGCGGCCGAGCGGTGAACGCCAGCGATGCGGAATCGATCGGACCTCGCGCCTCGGACGTGACGAGGATCGCGTCACCTTCGGTCTCGAGGTCGCGCACGAAGACCCGTCCGTCGGTATCCACGCCCGCGTAGAGACCCGCGACCGGACCGCGCGCATGGTGGATGAGCGCCGCCGCGCGGTAGTCGAGTCCGCGGCCGGCCCCGATCAGGAGCCCGGCGGAGCTCGGTACTGCATCGCTCGCTGGATCGAGCGGCACGACCGTGACGGCGAGGTCGAGTGCGCCCTGGTTCTCGCCGAGTGTGCGCGTCAGCAAGTGCACGGTGCGGAGGGGCAGTGCGACCGTGGATGCCAGCCGGCCGTCGGTCACCTGCCAGTCCTGGAGGCGATTGGCCCAGAAGTCGGCCCCTACCCAGCGGCGGTCGGGCGAACGTTCCCAGGATGACGTGAAGGCGCCGTCGTCCGCCGGGACCGCGCAGGCCTCCAGCAGCACGACGACGCCCACGACACCGATGCTCGTCAGATGCTTCAATCGACTCGACCGCCTATGACCGCCTCGACCGCCCAGCCACCTGGAACGGGGGCCCTTCGGGACCCCGTTCCAGGTGGCGATCCCGCCTACGGCCGCCAGGTCGGTAGCCGCCCGCTCGTCCACGGCACGCCGGCCGCTTCCGCGGCATCCTCGACCCGCTTGAGATCGACGTCGATGGCCTGCCGGAGCCGCGCGAGGATCGCGCCGAATTCCTGCGCGACGATCTCGTACTGGCGCTCGACCGTCGTAGTGGGCTCGCCGAGGCTGCCCGACCACGTGCCGCCGGTGAACACGCGCAGCCGGTCGGCAAGCGACGGCGGTGCGGTCTCCTGCCGACGCTCGCGCGTCGGATCACCGTTCATCGCCACCTGGATG
The DNA here is from genome assembly GCA_029859185.1 of Gemmatimonadota bacterium. Taxonomy (GTDB): domain Bacteria; phylum Gemmatimonadota; class Gemmatimonadetes; order Gemmatimonadales; family GWC2-71-9; genus JAOTWJ01. The sequence goes on along the minus strand of JAOUDR010000411.1, from coordinate 2,079 downwards.
GCCTTGAGGTTGACTTCCACCGTACGCGCGTCCGCCGCCAGCTGAACACCGGCGGTGGGTGTCTCCTGGATGCCCCGACGCAATAGCCCAACCCGGGTCATGGCTTCGCCAAGGGCCGCATTGGCGCCAAGCGCCGCGCGCTGGAGGGCCGCCGACTTCTGCTGGAAGGCAAGCACGGCCGGTGAGCGTGGCGTATCGTCACCGTCGAGCATGTAGACCTCGAATGTCTGCGAGGCCTCGAGCGGAGTGACCACTCCGTCCACCTGCTTCGCGAGCGAGACCGTGTAGCTGCCGGGCACCACGTAGGGACCACCGCCACCCCCGCCAAAGAACCCGCCACCGAAGCCAGCGCCGCCCGTACGGGGTGGGGTGACCGGCGTGGACGACGGATACCGCAGGTCCCACGTGACCCGGCTGATCCCGGCCGTCGTCGGACCCGTGAGCCGCCGGACGACGCGGCCTTCCTGATCCGTAATGGTGAGAATGATGGCGGGAGCCTCCTCGTTGTCCTCGGCACGGAGCGCGTCCCACGTGGGATAGAACACGTCCTCGCCGCGCCGGGCGGCGGCCCGCTCCGCCTGCTGCCGCTCCTGCTTCTTGGTGCGGATCGCTTCCTTCAGGCTGTACATGATAACCGCGTCACTAGGCGGGTTGTCGGCCGTCCAGAACCGCGCACCCTGCCAGTTCGGATCCGGTGACAATTCGAGGTAGAGTGCCGTCCGCTTGACGGGCAGCACCGCCGCATCGGCCGCCAACAGTTGCGGCGTCGCGGCGCGCAGCGTCTCGAGGTCGTCCAGCACGTAGAAGCCGCGCCCGAACGTCGCGAGCACGAGATCGTCCTCACGCTGCTGGAAGGCGAGGTCCCGCACCTGGATGACGGGGAGCCCGCTCCGCATCTGTGTCCAGCGCTGACCGCCGTTGTTGCTCACCCACAGGCCGAACTCGGTGCCCGCGAAGAGCAGGTTGGGGTCCTTGGGGTCTTCGGCAATCGTGTAGACCGTGCCGCGCTCGGGCAGGTTCCCGGTGATCATGGTCCACGAGCGTCCCAGGTTCGTGCTCTTCGCGATATAGGGCTTGTAGTCGCCCGCCTTGTGGTTGTCGAAGCTCGCATAGACGGTGTTCACGTCGTGCGCGGACGGGAGCACGCGCGAGATGAACGTCGTGTCCGGCACGCCTGACACGGAATTGATGGCGCGCCAATTCTGCCCGCCGTCCTCGCTCACCTGGATCAGGCCGTCATCGGTACCGACCCAGAGCAGCCCCTCCTTGAGCGGGGACTCGTCCAGCGTCACGATGGCCCCCCAGACCGACGTGGACGTGTTCTTGGCCACGGCGTCCACGCTCCAAACCTTGCCCATGACCTTGAGGCGGTTCCGGTCGATCTGGCGGCTGAGATCCGGACTCACGGGCCGCCACGTGTCGCCGCGGTCGTCGCTGCGGAACAACCGCTGCGCCGCGAAGTAGAGCCGCTGCGGCGCGTGCGGGCTGATGATCAGCGGGGCGTCCCAATGCCAGTTGAGTCCGGGCTCGCCGGGCTCGGCCTGCGGCACGATGTTGACCCGCTCGCCCGTTGCCAGGTTGAAGCGCGACAGCACGCCGTGCTGCGACTCCGAGTACGCAATGTTGGGATCGGTGGGGTCGATGCGCGAGTAGAAGCCGTCCCCACCCTGGGTCAGGAACCAGTCGCTGTTGCGCGCGCCCTGACGGGTGCGCGTGCGCGACGGGCCACCCATCGAGCTGTTGTCCTGCGTCCCGCCGTAGACCCGGTAGAACGGCATCGAGTTGTCGACGGCCACCCGGTAGAACTGGGCGAGCGGGAGGTTCTGGAACCAGTCGTAGGTCTGGCCCTGGTCGTACGACTCGTACAGGCCGCCGTCGCACCCGATGATGAGGTGGTCGGTGTCGTCGGGGTCGATCCACATGGCATGGTTGTCCACGTGCTTGTCACGCTCGCCGAGCGGGCGGAACGTCCGGCCACCGTCGTCGGTGATCATGGTCCGCGTGTCGAGCGAGTAGACGCGGTCCACGCTCACGGGATCCGCGACGATTTCCTGGTAGTAGTTCCCGGTGGAGGTGTAG
>JAOUDR010000410.1 GCA_029859185.1 Gemmatimonadota bacterium | reverse complement strand
GCAGTCGTCGCGACACATCGGGGCGCGTTCGTACAGACCGATGAACGTGTCCGTGGCGCGCGTCATGATCACACGGATGCCCCGGCGCTCGAGCTCGGTGCGCAGACGCTTCGCCACGCCGAGATTGACGTCCTTCTCCTTCATGCCTTTGGGACAGAAGAGGCAGGGATTCCCGGGGTCGTTCCCCCCGTGCCCCGGGTCGATGGCCACGGTGTGCGTGGCACGCAACCCGGTGATCGGATGCCGCTTCACAGGAGGTGAGGTGGTCCGGACGACCGGCACCAACCCGGATTCTTCGAACCGACCGGCAACGGGGTCGTAGCGGTAACCCTCACTGAATCGGCGCGGGATGTAGTCGGTCAACCACTGGAGCGGCAGGAACAACGTGTCACCCGCCAGGTACGCACCGCCCACGAGCGGCACCACGCGGCTGGCGTCCACCATGGCCGGAGCATCGAGCAGGAACTGGAACGGCTGCCCCCCGAACGTGACGATCGCCCAATCGCCGTCGATCGCGTTGCGAATTGGCAGCAGGGCCGCCAGGCGCGCGGCGGCGACCGCGGGGTACCCGCGCACGGACTGCACGGGGACCGCGGCCTCGCCCCGGGCCGTTGCCACGACCACGGCCGTCGGTGCGGAGGCCGGTCCCGAAACGGTCGCGCCCAACAGGAGCAGCGCCGCGAGCATCAGCGACGCCGTCCCATCGCTCGCGCCGCTTCACGATCGGCGATGCGGCGCTTCAGGTCCTCGCGCTTGTCATGGAGCTTCTTACCGCGGCCGAGCGCCAAGGTCACTTTCGCACGCCCCCGTGTGAAGTGCAGGTCCAGCGGCACGAGCGTCAACCCCTTCTGCTCGACCGCGCCGATCAGTCGCCGGATCTCCCGCACGTGCAGCAGCAGCTTCCGGCCACGCCGCGGCTCATGGTTCACGTACCCGCCTGACTCGTACGGGGAAATGGTCATTCCCTCGAGCCAGACTTCCCCGCGCCGCACCACACCAAACGCTTCCGCCAGGCTCACCTTGCCGGCCCGCACGGACTTGATTTCGGTGCCGGACAACACGAGCCCCGCTTCCCACGTCTCCATGATGTGATAGTCGTGGCGCGCCCGGGGGTTCCGGGCCACCACGGGGTTCTCCCGGGACGTGGGATCGCTCGGTTTTGACACGCTCTAAGTGTAAGTTAGAAACAGACTTCCGACCGGTCAAGCAAGAGGTTGACGCTGGGCAACGGGTCGGGCATATTCCCGTCCCCGAACGGGGGGCCAGCCGAAGTGGTGGAACTGGTAGACGCGCTGCGTTCAGGGCGCAGTGGGCGCAAGCCCGTGGGGGTTCGAGTCCCCCCTTCGGCATGAGTCCTAGACGGCAAGACGGCGAGACGGCCAGACGGCAAGCGGTGGGCCGCAGAACGGTGGTAGGGATGCCGTGGTGACTCCCTGCCAGCCTGCACCCTTCGCCCGCTTGCCGTCTGGCCGTCTCGCCGTCTTGCCGCCTAGTCAGTACCTAGGCATATCAGGGTCGATCTCCCGCGACCAACTGTCGACGCCCCCTCGCAGGCTGCGCACGCTGCCGTATCCCTGGGCCATCAGGAACTGGCGCGCGATCAGCGAGCGCTGGCCGGTGTGGCAGTACGCCACGACCGGGCGGCTTGCCTCAAGCTCGCCGAATCGCTGTGGGAGCTCCCGCAGCGGGATCAGGTTGGCACCATCGAGGCGGCAGATCGACCACTCCCACGGTTCCCGGACATCGACGAGCTGCACCGCCCGGCTTTCGGCGAGCAGTTGCCGGAGGCTCGCGACGGTGATCTCGACCTCATCCGCGAGCGGCGCGGGAGTACCACAGAAGGCGTCGTAGTCGATCAGCTCCCGAATCGTCGGATGGTCGCCACACACGGGGCAGGCAGGATCCCGCCGGATCGGAAGCTCTCGGAACCGCGCCAGCAGGCCGTCGAACAGCAGCAGCCGGCCGACGAGCGGCTGACCCGCGCCGGTCGCGAGCTTCATCACCTCGAGCGCCTGGAGGCTTCCGATGATACCGGGCACGACCCCGAGGACCCCGGCCTGTTCACAGGAGGGGATGAGCTCTGGCGGCGGCGGGTCGCGGAAGAGACAGCGGTAGCAAGGGGCTTCGCGGTGCGCGAAGACCGAGACCTGGCCCTCGAACCGGAAGATGGCGCCGTAGACGTCGGGCTTCCCCAGCAGGACGCAGGCATCGTTCACCAGATACCGCGTGGGGAAGTTGTCGCTTCCATCGACGATGACGTCGAACTCGCGCAGGATGCCGAGGGCATTGCCCGAGGTGAGCCGCGCATCGAAGCGCTCGATCCGCACATGCGGGTTGAGGTCGCGGAGCCGTTCCTCGGCGGCCTCGCCCTTTGGGCGTCCGATGGCCTGCGTGCCGTAGAGGATCTGGCGCTGGAGATTGGACTCGTCCACTCGGTCGTCGTCGACGATGCCGATCACGCCGACGCCACCAGCCGCGAGATACAGGGCGGCCGGCGAGCCGAGTCCGCCCGCGCCGACGAGGAGGACGCGCGCCGCCTTGAGGCGGCGCTGTCCGGTCTCGCCGATTTCTGGTAGGCTGAAATGGCGGGCGTAGCGCCGCATCTCCACCGGTGTGAGCGGCGGCCCAGCCATCATCCACCCACCTGCCGATCAGTGCTGCCCGGCGGCCGCCTGACCCGCGAGCATCTCCTCGACGTCCGCCTCATGAACAAGGAGGTCCGCCAGAGAGACACCCTGCAGGAACCCGTCGATCCGATGCTGCAGGGCCCGCCACACCGGGCGGATCGAGCAATCGCCGTCACCATTGCATCGGTTCGCACTGATTGGGTAGGACTCGCAGTTGACCTCGAAGGTCCGGTTCTCCGCCGCCTCGAGCACGTCGCGGACAGAGATCTCCTGGGGTGATCGTGCCAAGTAGTACCCACCCTTGGCGCCGCGGACGCTGGTAACCAACCCGGCGCGCCGCAACTTGAGGAGAATCTGTTCCACATAGTCCGGGGGGAGACCTTCGCGCTCGGCAATCTCCCGAGCCGGCACCGGTCTCTCTCCACCGTGTCGGGCGAGGTGCACTGCGACGATGAGGCCGTATTCAGCCCAAGTCGTAATCCGCACGTTCCCCTCCCCTTCCTACACACCTTCAATATCCGACGGTGCCACGAGGAAATCAACCGTATGCAGACCTGTGCATGCGTTGGTCGCCCCGGGGACGGAGTCGGAACCGGCCGTTCTGGACCAGTGCGGCTGCTGCGTGGGACCTCCCGCCTCGCCGGCCGGCCTCTCAGTCCGAGCAGTCTCCCAGCGGGTACACGAACCCGCAGTTGTCACACGGGTTCTTGCAGCCCCACGGTCTGGACACCACCGGGAATCCGCACCGGAGACAGCTCAGATCGGGGCCAGCCGGGATGATAGATGGGCCTGCCCGCACGCCCTTGGCGGCCTGCTCACGCAAGGGCGATGGCTCCCGTCACGAACGGGTTCGTCGCCCGCTCCCGGCCAATCGTC
>JAOUDR010000018.1 GCA_029859185.1 Gemmatimonadota bacterium | reverse complement strand
CCGCGATGGCGCCCACGGAGTACACCGCCTGGTCGGTGAACAGCGCGGTGAACGTCACGCCGCCGTTGGTTGTCTTGAACACCCCGCCGTCCGCGCCGGCGAAATAGAAGGTGTCGCGCACGCCCGCAAGGCCCTCGATGGCGCTGACGCGTCCGCCCATGTTGGCGGGGCCAATGGGGCGCCACGCGAGTGCCGAGAGCGCAGCCGTGCCTGATGGTGCCGTGCTCGTTTGGGCAGACAGCGTCGTCGTGCCGAGCGCGAGGGCAAGGGTGATCGAGAGCAAACAGATCTGGCGCATGGTGGGCTCCGGCGGAGGTCGAACGAACACGCCTGACGGCGTGCGTACTGGCGAGATAGGCTACGCTGCCGGCCGGAGGGCCGCCAGTAGGTGGGCGCGGTGGCGCGGAGGGATTGGGGGTGTCCCGCTCTGAAGAGCGGGCTCGGCCGAGGGACCCGACCTTGAACGGCGTTCTTGCCGCGCGGGGCGTCCTCTCAGGACGCGGTTGCTTGGCCGAGCGCGGGCTTCAGCCCGCGACTCCCCCGATCACAGCAATCCCGACTTGGCCGCGGCCCAGAGCTTGTACAACCGGTCGAACCCGTCCTGCAGAAGATCGACCTGCTGTGGGGTCGGCTGGGCGCGGAGTGCGACGATCAACTCCTCGCACAGCTTCGGCATCTCCGTGCGTCCCTGGCCCGCCGACCCGTCACGAATCTGCACGAGGAGATCACCGAGACGCTGGCGCGTCGACGCATCATCCGGCACCTGCCAGAGAAACGAGGCCGCGTCCTTCCCGGCCACGATTGCCGTTCCGAGCTCGTCGAGCAGGGGTTCGGTGCGACGTCGCGGTGGCTGTGGGTCCATGGTGCTGGGTCCGGTCGCTGGGGTAGTCGAGAGATGGCGCAACGTGCGGCACTTGTGAACGGTAGGAGCGCGGCCCCACAGGCGCCAGTCAGTCGGTCGAAACGTCACCGCACCACGATGAGACCTACGGTGCCACCGAACTCGTCGGTCTGCGGTGTGGCGCCGCGCGGTACCACCCATGGGCCGCCGTCCAGGCGAACGTTCAGCCGATGGACCCCGGGGGGGAGGGCCACAGCGAACACCCACGCACCACCGCGGCGCTCGAGCGAGACGGGCTGCCAGTCGGAGAAGTCGCCGGCGATCTCGACGGTCCCCGCGCCGGGTGCGATGATCGTGAGCGCGCGGGTGCCGAGTCGGGTCTCCACGACCCGCAGCTCCGGCGCACCGGGCGGCAGTGGCAGCGGCAGACGGAGTTGCGAACGCAGGCGCTCGTCTGGCGCGCGGACGGCGGATCGGCCACCCGCCAACGTGATGCGGATGCCGGCGTTGAGGTAACGGCCCGCCAGGGATCCCCGGAGCGGATCGGCGAGGTAGCGACCGGCCGTCACCTGGGCGGCGACAACACGTGTGAGTGCCAGCCGGGCCGTGAGTTCCGCGAAGGCTCCCTCGCTGCCGATGCTGCTTGCGGGCCTCACCCCTGCGATGCCATCGATCTCGGCGACCCGGTGAAGCCAGCGGGCGCTGACGCTCAGGTCGGTGTAGGCGGAATCCCGCACGCGACTGTGCGTGGCGGTGACAGAGAGCGCGAGGTCGGGAAACGCGATCCACGCGCCGAGGGCCAGCTCGGATGTTCCCGCTCCGTCCGCCCCGGCGAACGCCTGTCCGACGCCTGCGCTCGCCCACGTCCCCATCCGCCGCTGCATGAGATGGACTCGGCCGCGTGCCAGCCCATAGCCGGCTGCGGGCGCCTGTGCATAGCTGCCCAGCCCGCCGAACGCCGAGGCTTCACCGCGCAGGGGTCCGAGTGCCGGGCTGAGCCATGCCGCGGCGCCCGCGGCCTGCACCAGGCCGCGGCCACTTTCGTAGAGGAGGTAGCTGCCCTGCGCCGCGACGGAGAAGGTCCGGGCGTCATAGCGGATTCCGGGAGCAACCGAGGCGGCTCCGGATCCCAGGAACCCTTCGTAGCCGACGGCGCCCAACATGATGTCCGTCGTGGCGGTGACCTGCGCGCCGAGCGGCGCGGCGCCCCCGAACACCGCAACCAGTCCTGCGGCCGCGAGCCTGCGCCGGACGCCGACCACCCGTCGCTGGACTAGGGCTTGCGGGCGCGCGTGGGCGTCCGGGTTCCAAGATCGGTGGTGCCTTCGGCCGCGAGTCCGACCGTGAGGGCCGCGAGCGGCGTCGCGCCGAGGGCAACATCCCGCTCGACGTTGCGCCGAAACGCGAGGTACCCGGCATCGTCGGCCAAGTCTGCCATCGCCAGTACGGCCGCAGTGGCCGTGTCGGGTGGAACGCCCAAGGCCACCAGGTCGGTCAGGACGGCCGCGGCGACGGTCACGGACCGTCCGGGTCGTCGCTCACGGAGTGCCGTGAGGTCGGCGGCGCGTGCACCGGCCCGCAGCGCGCTTGCGGCGGCGGCGATCTCGTCATCCGAGGCGCCCAATCCGAGCGCAGCGCTGGCGTTGCCGAGGTCGGCGGCCAGCCGGCGTACGGCGCCGACGATGAGGTTGTCTGCCGCACCCTTGGCGGCACCCTCGAGGGCACGATCCACCAGCGGCTCGATCGGGAGTCCAGTCTGCCGCGCGGAGTCGAGCACCGCTTCCACGGCGCTGCGCGCCGCGGGCGACAGGCGACCCGTGAACCGGGGCTCCTGCGCGGCGGCGGTCCGCGCCGACATCGCGCTGGCCCCCACGAGGGCAGCGAACAGCAAGGCGGCACGCATCAACTGCCTCCGATCGTCAGTACGGAGTTCGGGCGCCCGAAATCGTCATCGATCGTCCGGGGCGCATTGGGGTCGGGAACCCACGTCGCGCCGTCAACGAGAAACGCGTACCGATATCGGCCAGGTGGAAGCGGCACGGTCACGACCCATAGCCCCTCGGCTACGTCGCCCTCCATGGGCGTTGCCGCGGCGATCCAATCGTTGAAGTCACCCACCAGCGAGACAGCCGTCGCTGTTGGCGCGACCAGAATGAACCGCACGGGCGCCGGCCCTGCCCGGGCGGCCGCGGTCACGGTGGGCGCTGCTGGGGGCTCGGCTCGGTCACGCAGACCAACGGCGGCCACCGCCAGCGCCGCCGCCGCCGCGAGTACCACGACGGGGCGCACGCGGATTGGCCGCGGATGGATCAGCCAGGTCCCGGCCTGGTGCAACCGACTCGGCCGCGCTGGCAGCGGGAGCCGTGCGACGGCGTCCATGACGCGCGTGTTCACCCCGCCGTCGATGACCACGGGTTCCCGCAGCAAGGCGATGCCGCGCTCGAGTAGGTCGTCGTGTTCACGCATCGGTAACGTCGCCCAGCAGACGTTGCATCTCTGTGCGCGCGCGGAGTACCCGCATCTTGAGCGCCGAGACGCTTGCCCCAGTCACGTCTGCCATCTCCTCGTAGCTCAATTCCTCCACGAACCTGAGCAGGAACGCCTCCCGCAGCAGTGGTGCCAGTTGCCCGAGGGCCGCTGTGATGGCCGCGCGCAGGGCCTGGCGTCCGACCGGGTCATCATGCGACGCGGCGCGCAGGAGTGCCGCGTCGTCCGCTACCTGAAGCCGCTCGCGTCTGGCGCGTTGGGCCCCGAGCGTCCGGCACCGGTTCACCAGAATCCCGAACACCCAGGCCCCGAACCGGTCCGCGTCGGTACAGCGTCCCAACGACCGGTAGGCGCGCACGAACGTCTCCTGCAGCGCGTCCTCGGCGTCCGCCTGGTTGCCGAGCATTCGGACCGCGTAGCGACCCAGGCGGTCCCGGTACCGCGTGACGAGTCCCGCAAAAGCCGCGGGGTCGCCGCTCAGCACCCGGCGCACCAACTCGGCGTCGCCGACCCCGCTCATGTCAACCATACCCGCTCATGTCGCCTGAAGTCACATCACGCCCCCAACCATCCCGCCATGTGACGGATAGCGAGTCCCCCGGGTATCCGACGTGCCAGCCCGCGCATACCGCTACGCGTCCGGCCGGCCAAGTCTATCGGGCCTTCGGGGCAGCGTCCACCGACCTGCGATCCGGACCCTCCGCTGGAAGGAGACAGAGCTATGCAGGCGATCGGTCGTTTGGCGGTCTCGATAGGGCTCGTCCTGTGTGGGGTAACTCCCGCGGCTGGTCAACTCATCAATCTCCGGACGGTGCCGGTGGCGGCCGGCGATCAGTTCCTGATCTTCCCCTCCGACAACCTGGGACTCGGCGGAGTCAGCATCGCCCTCGACGATCCGTGGCTCGACCCGTTCGTCAACCCGGCCAAGGGCGCTCGGGTCTCGACCCCCCAAGTCTTCGCCACGCCCACCTTCTATTCGGTCGGGCAGAATGCAGGCAACGCCGCGACGCTGTCAGCCGGTGCCCTGTTCGGCGGCCGCATCTTCGGGGGCGCGTTGCTGGCCCTGCAGCAACTGAAGAGCGGTCAGCAGTTCTTCGGCCCACAGCCGCTCTGGGACCTCGCCATCCTGCCGGCGGACGCGCTCTCCGAGCGATCCTCTACCAACAAGTTCGCGCATTTCTCGCTCGGGACCACCCTGCCCGGACGCGCGGCCATCGGTGCGAGCGCGACGTTCGCGGACCTCAACGGGATCGATGGTGTGGAGCACCTCTACGCGATGGCGTCCAGTATCGACCAGTCTGGTAGCATGGCCGACGTCCGACTCGGGGTCACGAAGGAGCTGGGGATCGGTGGCCTGGCCGAGGGGCTCCTGCTGTTCAATCGGTTCGCTGCCACCCACGACGTGTACTACGTCGACTGGGTCGTCGTCGACTCGACGACGTGGACGTGGGAGCCGCAGGAGCGTCTGGAGTCGAACCTCGATCGAACCGAAACCTGGGGCCTGCACCTCGGCTTCCGGCGGCCGTTGGGCGAGCAGGGGTGGAAGGTGGGCGGAATCCTGACCGGCAACTATAAGTCCCACCCCAAGATCCCGAACTACGAACTCGTCAACATCCCGCGTGACCCGGGGCATTCGACGGCGCTCGACATTGGCGTCGGCGTAGCCAAGCAGGCGGGTGCGCTCACGATCGGCCTGGACCTCGTGTATGAACCCGCATGGAGCAGCACGTGGGCAGAGGCAGGCCGGGCCACGCCAACGTCCGCGGGCGACACGATTCCGGCCGGAGGCAAGACGATCGAGAACGAGTTCCGGTTCTCGAACGCCCACGTGAACCTCGGGGCAGGCTACGCGGTTGGTCCGGCAATGTTCCAGCTCGGGCTCCAGGTACGGGCGTACGACTACCACCTCGATCAGTGGGACAACGTCGCACAGTCGAACCGTCGGCAGAATGAAGAGTGGATGGAGTGGACCCCCAGTTGGGGCATACGTCTTCAGTTGAAGGGGGTGGAATTGCGGTACATGGGTCGGGTCACGACCGGTACCGGACTTCCCGGGGTGGCGTGGAACGGTGCGGTCGCTACGCGTGCCGAAGCAGCGGGGTTCGCCAACGACATCGTGGTCCCGCCGGGCGGACCGCTGACGTTGGCGGAAGCCGATGTTTGGACTCACCAGGTGTCCGTGGCGGTCCCCATCCGGTAGGCTGCCTTTGGTGGACACGCCAGACGTGAGGGGCGGCCTGCCGTGGCGCCCCTCGGTCGTGCCCGCGCCCCGCGCCCCTGGGCCCAGAGACCGGCCAGCACCGCGTAGGTGTATTCCCGACAGGTCCTTGGCGCTTGAGCGACTGGCCTCCGCTGTCCGCGTACGCTATCCTGGACCCGACCAACGTCGGGAGAGACGGCCGACATGCTATCACGGTTCCGTCGCGCGCACCTCTTCCCCGTGTGCGCGGGGAGGACGTCTGCGCGCTCCCGGAGCTTCCTGAGGGCTGATCTCGTGGATGCTGATCGTCAGGCACGGTGTCGGGAAACGGCAGCGCCGAGCGCCGACCATGGCGAGGCACTCTTGAGGCGGCGACTCCTAAGGGAAGCACAGTGACCACCGGCCACCGGCCGTCGGATCCGCGCGCGACGCGTCGGTCGCTCATTCAGCCAGGGGTTGGGCCGGCGCAGGCCGGCCCCGAGGCGCCCGAGGACGTCTCTGACGATCTGGCGCGCCACGCGATCGCCGAGCGAGGCCCGAGCGAGGTCGCGCATGTCGTACTCGCCCTCCTGATCGCCAGCCTCTTCTGGGAAACCCCCCTCCGTGGGGACGTGCTCTGGTGGTTGGGCCTCGTCCTCTTCGCCGTGGCGGGTCACGCGCTCGTCCGCGGCCACGTGCGCCGCCGTGGTGTCCGGGAGGGGCTCCGGGCACTCCGACTGGGAGTCGGCATGGTCACGGTGGCGTGGGGGTTGGGCCCGGCGCTCGTGCTCGACGGCGCGTCGTTCTCCGAGTTCTCCCTCATCATGGTGGTCTTCGCGGGAATCGTCGCCGGGGGAACCGGTGCCCTGGCGGCCGACCGGGTCTCGTTCTACACGCTGCTCGCGGGGCTCACCGGCGGTCTGTTGGCCGGATTGCTGGTGCACGAGATGCGCAGAGAGTTCCTGGTGTCGATCGGTCTGGTCGTGCTGTTTGCCGCCGTCGTGGGGGCGGTGTTCGAACGCAGCCACCAGACGCTCGCGGCGCAGCTGCGCGGGGAACGGAAGCTCCGGACGCGTGAGGAGGAGACGGCCCGCGAGCGGGAGTACCTCGCGGCGTTGCTCGCCTCGGCACCGACGGCCATCGCGACGGTGGATGGTCACGGCGTGGTCCAGGACGTCAACCCGGCGTTCGAGCGCCTGTTCGGCTACACCCTCTCGGACGCGCAGGGTACCGTGATCGACGATCTCCTGGTCGCGCCCGAGGGGAAGGCCGATGCGGAGGCACTCGAGAGCCGGGCGTTGAGTGGGGAAGCGGTGGTGGCGGAGGTCGAACGCCGACGGAAGGACGGCCGCCTCGTACCGGTTCGCCTCTCCGCCGCTCGGGTGCGTGGCATTGTGGACGTGGCGATCTTCGTTCTCTACGACGACATCAGCGGCATGCGCCGGGCGCAAGAGGCGCTTCGCGAGGCCGAGCGCCAGTACCGCGAGCTCGTGGAGTCGGCGTCGGACCTGGTGTGGAAGGCGGACACACAGGGACGCTGGGAGTTCCTGAACGAGGCGACCCGCGACATTTACGGCCTGGGTCCGGAAGACCTGCTTGGGAAACCGGTGTTCGACGTGGTGGATCCGGCGCATCAGGATCGGGACCGTGCGGCGTTCAGGCGGGTCCTGGGTGGCGAAGAGCTCACGGACCACGAGACGGTGCACCGCGACGTCCATGACGTGCCGCGGCACCTGAGCTTTGCGGCGCGGCCGGTACACGACGCGTCAGGCCAAGTGATCGGGGCGCACGGTACCGCCCGGGACGTGACCGAACGGGCCCAGGCGCGTGCGGCTCTCGTGGAAGCGCGGGAGGCTGCGGAACGGGCGGCGGCCCTGCGCAGCGCGTTCGTCGCGAACATGAGTCACGAGATCCGCACACCGCTCAACGGCATTCTCGGGCTGGTGGACTTGATGCTGGACGGTGAGCTGACCGCGGAGCATCGCCGCTTTGCGGAACTCATCCGCACCTCCGGAGAGGCGTTGCTGTCGGTGATCAACGACGTGCTCGACTTCTCCAAGATCGAGGCCGGTCGGATGGAGCTGGAGGAGGTTGGCTTCGATCTGCCGGGCCTCGTGGAGTCGACGGCCCGACTCCTGGCGGTGCGGGCGGCGGGGCGCGGGCTCGACGTGCTGGTGGACGTGGCACCCGACGTGCCGCACGCCGTGGTGGGCGATCCGGGCCGGCTGCGCCAGGTGCTCACCAACCTCGTCGGGAACGCCATCAAGTTCACGACGGAAGGCGAGATCGTCGTGTCGGTAAGCCGGGAACCGAACGCGGGCGACGCGCCACGACTGCGATTCGCGGTTCGCGACACCGGCATCGGCATCCCGGCCGATCGGATGGAGGCGATCTTCGAGGAGTTCACGCAGGCCGACACCTCCACCAGTCGGCAGTACGGCGGTACGGGCCTCGGCCTCGCGCTGTGCCGGCGACTGGTGGCAAGGATGCACGGTGCGCTCGAGGCGACCAGCACGGTGGGGACGGGAAGCGAGTTCTCGTTCATCATTCCCCTCCCAACGCGCGCCGTCGAGGAACCGTCCACCGTAGCGGGGGTCGCGCCCCACATACCGCCGGGTGCGCGCGCGCTGATCGTGGACGACAGTACTGCCAACCGGCGCATCGTGCGCGAGATGCTCCGCCTGGTCGGGATGCAGGTGGACGAGGCGGCGGACGCGGATGCCGGCATGGCAAGGCTCCGGGCCGCCACCGCCACCGGGGACCCGTATGCGGTGGTGATCCTCGACGGTCACATGCCGGGACGCGACGGGTTCGCGTTTGCGGCCGACGTGAGGGCCGATCCTCAACTCTCGGCCGCTCCCCTGCTCATGCTCACCTCGGCCTCGAGCCGCGGCGACGGGCAACGTTGCCGCGACATGGGTATCGATGGCTACCTCACCAAGCCGGTCGTGCGCGTGGAGTTCCTGGAAGCGATCACCGCCGTGATCGGAGGCGACAAGGCACGGCGGCCGGACCCGCTCGTGACGCGGCACTCGATGTTGGAGAACCGCGAGCACCTCCGCGTGCTGCTGGCCGAGGACAACCGGGTCAACCAGCAGGTGGCGATGGCGCTGCTTCAGCGGCGGGGTCACGACGTGGACGTGGTGGAGAACGGGGCGTTGGCGGTCGACGCGGTGCGGGCCACCCCGTACGACGTGGTGCTGATGGACTTGGAGATGCCGGTGATGGACGGGCTCACCGCCACGCGGACGATCAGAGGGATTCCGGGGTGCGAGACGCTACCGATCGTGGCGCTCACGGCCCACGCCATGTCGGAGAGCCGGGATCGGTGTCTCGCGGCTGGCATGAACGCGTGTGTGGTCAAGCCGTTCCGGCCGCACGAGCTGTTCGCCGCGACAGAGGGATGGGGCCTGGCGTCGCCGCCGCCGCTGGTCCCCGATGCGGGGCAGGTGGTGAACCTCGGGGGCCTGCGCCGCGCGCTGCAGGAGGCCGGCGCGGAAGACGTCATGGACGATGTACTGCAAGTCTTCCAGACGGACGCACCGGGGCGGCTCGCCGCCATTGACGCTGCGGTCGAGTTGGACGATATGGGGGCGGTGGGGCGGGCCGCGCACGCGTACAAATCGGCGGCGAGTACGATCCAAGCAGGCGCGTTGGCCGAGGTGCTCCAGCAGCTCGAGCGCGCGGGCAAGGAGGCAGACGGTGGGACGGTGACCCAACTGGTGCCACAGGTGCGGCGCGCGCACGAGGCGGTGATGCACGAGTTGGCGATACGGGAGGCGGACGTGCATGGGTGAATCCCACCGGCCGGGCGAGCAGCGGAGGCCCCGGCCGCCTACCCCACCCACGGCACTGCGGACTCGCGACCACTGCGCCTCGGCGCCTTGGCGTCTCCTCTGTGCGTCTGGTGACTCTCCGTCTTGTTCGTCCCGCGGCCTAGTACCGCCAGCTGACCGTATCCACCCCGGCCGGATGGTTCTTCCGAATCTGATCCATGATGCGCGGAATGAACATCTGGTGGTAGCGCAGGCGTGAGTACGCGTTCGACCGCGTGTGATCGCCGTTCCAGCAGTGCTCGGCCCGGTCGCCGTAGTCCACCTCGCCCCCGTAGTGCGGGGCCGACGTGCTCTCCAGAAATTCCTCGGCAAGATAGACCGCATTGTTGAGGTAGTAGTTGTCCATGTCGCCGACGTAGATGAACAGCTTGCCAGCGACCTTGGGACCCAGGGTTTTCCAATCGCGTCGCAGGATGTGGACGAGGTCGTAGTGCTCCCGCCAGTAGTCGGCGACCTCCCGGTCGATCTCGCCGGTGAGCTTGTCCCAGATCCGCCGAGGGTAGCCGTCCGGTCCGACGGGGGAGTACACCGCTTCCCAGATATCCCACTGGTCACCCGAGCGGCTCTTCGTCCCGAGCGCCAGCTCGCGATGATTGGTCTCCTCGAGCGTGGCGCTCACGTGCCCACGCCAGTCGCGCTGGCCCGGTCGCGGCGTGCGCTTCCATTGACTGTCGAGAAAGTACGCGTTGCGATCCTCGTAGATGTTCACGACGGTGTACGCGCGGAAGTCGATCGGGTCGGGGCACGCCACCCACGCGCCGTTATACTCGTCGGGGTAGAGCACCTGCACGGCCATGGCTTCCCAGCCGCCGGTCGAGCCACCGTACGTGAATCGCGCCCAACCCTCGCCAAGGCCGCGGAAGCGCCGCTCGATCTCCGGAAGCAACTCGTACTGGATGGCGTCACCGTACGGGCCGTTGTTCTCCGAGTTCACGGCGTAGGAATCGTCGTAGTACGGCGTGGGATGCTGGATCTCGATCAACAGGACGCGCGGGAAGTCCGGCCCGGTCCAATCCTGGTAGAACGCGTGGGCCAGCGAGTCCTGAATCCGGTTGTAGCAGTCGAGCCGGAACCGGGCGCTGTAAGTACACGGAACAGTGGGGTCGGGTGGCTCGGGCCGGAAGCCCGAGAAGTCGTACGGGAAGTGGCCGTGGTTCACCACGAGGGGGTAACGGGCCTCGGGGTGCGCGTCGTAGCCCTCGGGCAGCAGCACGTGAGCGCCCAGGTACATCGGTCGTCCCCAGAACTTGGAGAGGCGCTCGCTCTGGATGCGCACGTGCTTCACGTACTTGGTCTCCGCCGGCTCGGCGATGGGCGGGATTTCCTGATCGAGCACGAGACGGGCGCGCTCGGCCCCTGCGTCGAGCCGGACCCAGCGTGGCGCGCTGTAGAGGTTCCCCGGCTTGCGGCTCCACTGCTGTCCTTCGCCGCGGTCGGGCGGCAGCTTCACGACGTGCCCGTCCGCTCGGTTGAACGTCTCGTAGCGGTTGAGGACTACCTGCGTCCAGTAGCGGCCGGGCGGCAGCGACGCGAGGCTCCGCACGGGGTAGCCGAACGCCGAGCCGTCGACCACGGTCGCCTCCTCCGGCCGCCAACCCTCGACGTCCACGCCGAAGACCAGTTGCGTGCCGGGGCCATCACCAATCTGGAAGCGGGGCTCCGCGCTCGAGTCCGTGGAGACGAGCAGCAAGAGCCGGCCATCGAGCGGTCCGCGGCTGCGGGTCTCGGGGAATGTGACGGTAACGCCGAGCCGTTGTTGGCCGGACAGGGGGCTGCCCAGTGGGACCAGCAAGCGGGCAGCGAGCGGCAGCAAGACGGCACAGCGAAGTTGGGCGCGGCTCGGCATCAACAGCTCCGGAACGGGGAACGAGTGAGGTTGACGGATACTGCAGCGCGGGCCCTCGCCTCGCCACCGGGCATGTAAGTGACCGAGGGTCAGCAATTGTATCGCGACAGCGTGGTCCGACCGGCAATTTATCAGACTGATGGTCAGTTAAGCTTCTTCATCGACCCCAACGTCGTCCATGGCACCATCCGCTATCACGAACTGCGACAGCATGTTAGAATGCCGCCGTGTATCGCATCCACAGCGTCGCCCGCTGCGCCATGCTGACACTCGGACTCGTGGTGTTTCCTCCAGCTCAGGCGACGGCGCAAGTCGATTGGCACCTTTGGCCATCCGTGGGTGGTGCCGCGCTCGGCGCCGCCTCGGGTGCCGTTGTTGGATCGCTGGGGTCGATTCTCCCGTGCAATGACACCTACGCCGGCCCGCATTGCGTGCGGTGGGTAGCGGTTGGGGCCGCGGTGGTCGGCGCCGCGGCTGGTCTGGCGGTGGGAGGCGTGGAGCCGGACCGAATGGGGGCGATGGCGGTAGGAGGGGGCGTTGGGCTTGCCGCGGGTACCGTGGTGGGCCTCGCCCTCACACCGTTCATCGAGCGTTGGGCGCCGGAGGATGCCCTGGCCGTCGGGATCGTGGGCGGCGCCATCGGTACCGCCCCGATCGGAGCCGCGATCGGTTTCGGTGCCGGGGCGGTGGTTGGGCTCGCCGTCTGGCAGACCGTGCCCGGTTTTGGCTCACCGGGGGCCGCCACCGTGGCGTTGGGAGGCCTCGCAGCTGGTGTGCTCGTCGAGTGGGTGATCCGCGCCGCGTCGGCCGAGCAGAGTGAACCGGTCTCCGTGGGGTTCCGCGTTGCCTTCTAGGTGGTCGCCGACGTTGGCCCTGGTCACCGCCGCGCTCTCGGTCGGTGGATGCATCGCTTCCTACCGCACGACGGCGGATCTCGCGGACCGAGCTTGTCCTCCGGCGCACGCGGCGCCGGCGATGGGGTGGTACGCGCCTGCCGCCGTGCGCGACCGCGGAGCGCTCGACGCCTGGTGCGCGGGAGTGGGCCCGTCCGTGCTCGACACGCTGCCCGCCACTCGCGCGACGACCCTCGGGGGCGTTGAGGCGCTGCGCGTGCTCGTGTGGAACGTGAGCGCTGGCGGCGGTGACCTGCTCGGGTTCCTGGAGTCGGAAGCGGGCCTGCGTTGCGGGCCCACCAGGGCGTCGGCGCCGCCCTTTGTGCTGCTCGCCCAGGAGGCGTATCGCCGGAGCGGCGAGGTCCCGCCTGCCCGCTCGCGCACGAGGGTATCGGCGCCGGCGGCTGAGCGGGAACGCGCCGGGCCACGCGCGGACGTGACAACCATCGCGGCGCGGTGTGGGCTTGCCCTGGTCTACGTACCGGCCGTACGCAACGGCGGCGCCGAGTTCCCGGACGGTCGGGAGGATCGGGGGAACGCACTGCTGGCCAACGTCCCGTTGCATGACCCCATCGTGATCGAGTTACCCGCTGAAGACTCACGGCGGCTGGTCATTGCGGCGACGATCCGGGGCGGGACCGGTGATTCCCTTCGCGTCATGTCGCTGCACTTCACGCTGCTCCCCAAACTCTGGCGCAACCTCACCACCGGCAACGCGGCCAGGGTCCGACACGCGCTCGGAATGATCGACGCGCTCGAGCGTCTCGAGGCCGACCGGTCGGACGGCGCCGTGGGGCAATCGGCCACGATCGCCGCGGGAGACGCCAATACGTGGTCGGACGATGACGCCGCGCTCCAGCGGCTGCGGTTGGCGTTTCCCGACTCGCCGGCACCGCTCGGCGAGGGCACGCGTGGGCCGTTCCCGGCGGACCATGTCTTCTTTCGGCGGGGCAATACCGGCCTGCGGGGGGGCGGACTCCTGGAGGGGACGTACCGGCGGCTGCCCTCCGATTACAACTCCGACCACCACCCGCTGGTCATCACCTACCGGTTCGGGCGGTGACGCCGGTCAGGAGTCCGACGTACCTGGCCGCTCGAGGTCCTCGTCCTGGAACGACACGGGATCCTCGATCGGCTCGAGGTGCGTGAACACGGTACTGCCGGGAACGGCACTCCGGACGTCCTCCTCGATGCGCTCGAGGAGATCGTGGCCCCGCTGCACCGTCCAGTCCCCCGGCACGAGCACGTGAAACGAGATGAACCGCCACCGCCCCGCCTGTCGGGTTCGCAGGGCGTGGTAGCGCGCGCCGTCCCCGGTGTACCGCTCGATCGTGGACACGATTTCTGCGCGGACGTTCTCCGGCAATCCGGTGTCCAGGAGCCCCAGCGCGGATCCGCGCAATAGCCCCATGCCCGTGCGGAGGATGTGCACCGCCACCGCGAGCGCCACGAGTGGGTCGAGTATGCGCCAGCCGGTCAGGCTGCTGAGTGCGACTCCCGCGATCACCCCCACCGACGTCCAGACGTCGGTCATGAGGTGCTGCGCGTCGGCCTCGAGCACGATGGAACGGTGCCGCTGGCCGGCGCGGAACAGGACCCGCGCCGTGACCAGGTTGATCGCGGCTGCGATGGCCGCGATGACGAGGCCGAGGCCGGCTTGCTCGAGGGGCTGCGGCGCCAGGAGACGGCGAATCGCCGCGTAGCCGATCCCGCCCGCGGCGACGAGGATGAGCGCGCCCTCGAAGCCGCTGGAGAAATACTCGACCTTGTTGTGCCCGTATGCGTGATCCTCGTCCGCCGGTCGCGCGGCGATCGTCAGTGCCAGGAAGGCGCCGCCCGCCGCCAGCAGATTCACCACGCTTTCGAGGGCGTCCGACAGCAGCCCGACCGAGCCCGTCAGGGCATACGCGGCCCCCTTGAGGCCGATCGTGGCGGCGGCCGCGATCAGGGAGGCGACGGCGTAGCGGCGGAGCGTCGGTGGTGCCACGGGGGCTCACGGCTGACGGAGGGTGGGAATCTGCGCCGCCTTCGGGGGCCGCGCCACCAACGGGCCGGTCCATCATCCCGGTGCGCGGCCGTCGGGCCGTCGCTCAGCGACCGCGGTAGAGCCAGTC
>JAOUDR010000409.1 GCA_029859185.1 Gemmatimonadota bacterium | reverse complement strand
CTGGAAGCGGTCTAACGGCTCAGGATTCTGCAGCGGGCCACTCTCGGCCAGCGGCAACGTGTGTCAAACGGCACTGGTTACGCACTCTCCAGGCGAGTGAGAAGAATGCCCGCTCGGGCCCGACTGCAGCAATCCTTGGTTAGCTAGCTCCCTATGGAACCAGCCGTGAAAGGGAGTCCATCCGGGCACGTTGACCGCGGCCGAGGGGTATCCGAAGGGAATCAGCCAGAACGCGTTGCGGCATCGGGTCATATCGGACTCGCCAGCCGTAAGCTGTGTTGACCAGATTGAACGTAAGCGTGTCGTATTGCGGATCCGCCCAAACGGCAAGGGCGCCGTCGGCATCGTAGGTCGTCCAACCCAGCCGCCGATAGATGACCCAATAGAGCGCGGTATCGGCAGCCGAGCCGGTGAGCGGCTCGATGCGGTAGCCGGCGATGATAGTGAAGGTGTCCGGCCCCGGGAGCGTGCCAGGACAAACGACGGCGCTGTCTAGCCATCTGTTAGTCGCGAGGAAGTCGCCGCGTGAGTCCCGTCGCAGGAACTCGTTCAACAGGGAATCTGCATCCAAGTTGACACGGGCGCGCAAGAAGCCGCATGCGTCCCAGTCGTACTCCTTGAGAGCAGCTGCCAACGCCGCCAGTGACGTGTCGGGCGTGCTTCTGGAGCCTGCCCGCGGTGCGTCGCGGGAACCGCACCCGATAAGCGCGGACGCGAGGAGGAGTGGAGCCCAGGGCCACATGTGCATCGGTTGTCTAGCTAACGGTTTGCGCGTCTGCTGCGGGCGACTTCTCGGCCAGCAGCAACGTGTATCAATGATGTGCTCACGGCACCCTCCAGGCGAGTGAGCACTCGGCCCGCCGCGCTGCCCGGCTGCAGCACGCGCGGGTTAGACCGCACGCTCCAGGGCACCAATCTGCTGGAGTAGCTCCGGAACCCCGGCACGGTGTAATAACGCGAGCCCGAACCGCTTGTCGGAGACGCCGTCGCGCAACTGGTACGTATATCGCGGAACGTTCTGGACAAGGTCGCCGTCGAAGTAACAGAACCGGATGGCTGGGTTCGACTGGAGTGCTGGGACAAGTTCAATGAGGTGCGACGAGAAGATGAATCCGCTATTGCGCGCCTGGGCGAAGCCGAGGATGACGTCTCGAGAGGCGTCCACGGCATCGCGTACGTTCGTCCCCTTGAACACCTCATCGAACAGGACCAGTGCGCGCTGCCCGCGAGCGAGGATGCATGCAGCGTCCTTCACTCGCAGGACTTCTACCAGGAAGTAGCTCAGGCCCGCTCTCAGATTGTCCGCCGGGCTTAGACTGGTAAACAGCGCGTCGACCGGGGTGAAGCGCGCGCGGCGTGCCGGAACGCCCATCCCGAGTTGGCCAAGCAACACGACCAAGCCCACGCTGCGCAGGTACGTGGTCTTTCCAGCCATGTTTGGACCGGTAAGGAACACCATCGGCTCTCCGCCTGACAGGCGGATGGGATTACGTACGGGGCTTTCCACGAAGGGGTGGTAGACGCCGTCCGCTTCGAGCTGGAAGCCCTCAGCGTCCACAAGCGTGGGTATGACCCAGCCCAGCGCATTGGTGGTGGCTGCCATGGCATTCAACGCGTCAATCTCTCCGAGATCCTCAAGAGCATCCTCCAACGCGCGTCGCTTCTCGAGCCGAAGAACACGGTCCAGCTGTAGGAGTGACTGACTGCCGTTGCGTGCTCGCAGAACCGTCTCGGATGCGGCGAGCACGCGTATCGCCAACTCGGCAATCAGTGGTGGTGCGCCGTGGCCGACGAGCGATTCACAGATGCGTGCCACGTGTCGGAATAGAGTGACTGTCGCTTCGACGCCTTCAGCGAGCTGTTTCAGGAGATCCCGATAGCGAAGCGCCATCCACGCCTGCTCCAGCCGGAGGCTGGGGCCGGAGCCAGCACTGACCACGATGTTGGAGCGCAGGTAGCGGCTGACGGTCTCCAAGTGGGGATCACTGAGACGGACGTCATCGGAGTGGTCCTGGAGAAAGCGGACTGCCTCTTGGGTCCGACGGAGGGTGAGGAGATCAGAGGCTGGATTCGCCATCCGGCGGCGGAGGGCTGCCCGGCCCCGTGAGGTTGTGGTGCGATCGATGAGGTCGAGGACGCCGGAACTGGTGCCGTCCGTCGCGAAGATCTCCAGATCGGAGAGCGTCGTCGTGTCAAGTAGCGTGGTGGCCACCGTCAGGAGCCTCGCGGATGTGCGGTCTAACGTTGATTTAACCTGCGGGCGCGACCCTTGCGCAAGCAAGGGGCGTGACCGTCAGGTTCAAATCGTGGTTAGACCGCTTCCTCACTCGAACCTCGGTGTTGAGTAATCACTGTCAAGCCGCCCGAACTGCTCCTCAGTCCAGTGCTTGTGCCAGGTGTCTTTGTAGCCTCCGTGTGGAGTGAGCTCGTCCTTTCGCCAGCCGAGGATCATCCTAAGAGTCTCGGTCAAGGCAAACCTGCTCTTCAACGCTGAGGCAGGCATCTCCACGCCCTTCTCGGTCTTGAGGAACCGAATGCCCTTCTTATAGTCATCCATCCACCAGTAGCCCCAGATTCGGAGTTGCTCATCAGACGTTCGCTCAACATCGATCTTGCCCACGCCGCCGCTGGTGTGCCGAAAGAGCAAACTCCAAGATGGCGCGTCGTGATAGTACTTCTCGATCTTCAAACCGTGCGCCGCGGCAAATTGGGACAGTGCAGGGCCAACGCGGGCGAAGAAGCCTTCTATGGCATCCCATTCTTCCCTAGTCCAGTGGTTCCCGTTCGGCATCTTGTCGGTCTAACGGCTCGCGCATGACCAGCGAGCGACGGGCTCGTGGGGCGCGCACCTTGGTGAACGTATTCGTATCAACGCCAGGCGCATCAATCAATGAGTTCCTTCGCAGCGTACACGCTCGTCTGCGTCCATGCGCTGGTTAGACCGCTGCGGGCGGGAGTTCCACCTGCATGAGCAGGAGCCCGCCCCATTCTGTGGCCCCTGTACGAGAAATGATGCGCTTGAATTGGCCCCGGACAAACTGGCACCGCTCACCGGGAGGCTCGGTCGTCGGCGACAATGGCTCAGTTTCGAGCCATCCATCGCCCAGCGTCTCCCGGATCAACTGCTTGAGGGCCTGGGCGCCGTTGTGGACCTTCCACCACTGAACCATGACGATCCGCGAGGGGTCGCTGGACAGACTGGTGTAGGCCAACGTCTCCGCCAGGAAAGGGATCGCCGCCGGGTAATCCGACGGCCGCTCGGCAGACGGCTGCCAGACGCGGCCCCTGATCTGGACGTCACCGCTTGATGTCTGGACCATGAGAGCGCCATCGACATCTCGGTGGACACGCCACGGCGTGCCATCAGGGAACGCGACCTCGGCGTCGTCACTGCCGGCTGCGAGCTGGTCCCTGAGCTCATTTGCGAGTTCTCTGTACCGGCGCTTCAGGTCTTCATCCATAATGGCAGCCCTGGAAGCGGTCTAACTACTAATTGTACTGACCAGCATAA
>JAOUDR010000408.1 GCA_029859185.1 Gemmatimonadota bacterium | reverse complement strand
GTGTTTGCCGTCGCCGTAGAGCACGGCGAGTCGCGCGGCGTTGACGGCCTTGGTCGCCCCCATCGTGTTGCGCTCGATACACGGCACCTGCACGAGTCCCGCGACCGGATCGCACGTGAGCCCCAGATTGTGCTCCATGCCGATCTCGGCCGCTTCTTCGATCTGCTCGTTGGTACCCCCCATGACCGCGGCGAGCCCGGCGGCGGCCATCGAGCAGGCGACCCCCACTTCGCCCTGACATCCCATCTCGGCCGCCGAGAGCGAGGCATTCTTCTTGTACAAGGTCCCGATGGCACCCGCGGTGAGCAGGAAGGAGCGGATACCCTCGGACGTCGCTCCCGGGAGAAAGCGGACGTAGTAGGCGAGCACGGCGGGGATCACGCCGGCAGCGCCGTTGGTGGGTGCGGTGACCACACGACCACCCGCGGCATTCTCCTCGTTGATGGCGAGCGCGAACAGGCTCACCCAGTCGAGCGTCGTCAGCGGGTCCGCGGTGGGCTCCCCGCCAAGGGTCTGGAAGAGCTTGGCCGCACGGCGCCGCACGTGCAGGCCACCGGGCAGCTCTCCCGATCCCCGGCATCCGCGGTCGATGCAGGTCTCCATCGCCTGCCAGATGCGGTCGAGGGCCGCATCCGTCTCCGGAGCCGGTCGCCACGCCGCCTCGTTCGCCCGCACGATGTCCGGGATCCCGAGGCGATGCTGCCTGCCGATCGCGAGGAGATCGGCGGCGGTGCTGAACGGGTACCGGACCGGCTCCGGCGGAGGGCTCGCGCCGGTCTCGCCCGCTTCGGCCTCCGCGCGCGAGACCACGAAGCCACCCCCCACCGAGTAGAACTCGGTGGTCGCGACGATCGCGTCGCGTTCGTCGAGGGCCGTGAAGCGCATGCCATTGGGATGTGTCGGGAGAAACTCCCGCTGATGGAAGATCAGGTCTCGGGGCTCCAGCCATTGAACGGGATGGCGTCCAGCAAGCCGGAGCTGCTCGGCGGTCCGGACTCCGTCGATGAGGCTGCCGATGGTATCCGGATCGACGGCGTCCGGGCGCTCCCCGAGCAGTCCCAGGATCACGGCACGATCGGTGGCGTGCCCGCGGCCGGTGAGCGCCAGCGAACCGTAGAGATCCGTCTGGACTCGGGTGACCAGATCCAACACCCCGGCGTCAGCGAGTTGTTGGGCGAACCGACGCGCGGCGCGCATCGGGCCCACCGTGTGTGAGCTCGATGGGCCGATACCGATCTTGAAGAGGTCGAGGACGCTGATTTGCATGAGCGTCCGGATCGTACCCTGACGACGGCCGCGTTTCAATCCGCGAGTCAGCGTCTCGCTGACTGTTCACCTCGCAGCAGCGCGGTCATCGCCATGACATGGAAGGCCACGATGATGAGCGCACAGATCCTGAGAACGCGCCACTCCAGCGCGAGATCGACCTCTCCGTGCGCGATATCGGTGAGTGCGAGGAAGCTCGCGACCATTGCGAGGGTAGAAAGCACGCCGACCCCAAGCGTAATGCGCCGTCCCGCTTTGCCGCTGATCACTCGATCACCTCCACTTCATGAAGCGCGCTGATCTGGTACGATATCCCATGCCGGTCGGCCAGGGAATGTGGCCGGCGTATCCGCATCACGACGTAGCGCGTCGTGGTCGCCGTGGTCCCCGACGTTCAGTCGCTCGCCGTCTTGCAGGACGAGATTCAGCTCGTAGCCATAGTACGAGCCGCTCTCACCCTGGAGGAACTCGGGCAGGGTCTACAGGGCATGGATCGCGGCCAATCGCAGCTCCTATGCGAGCGGTGGTTGACCTTGGCCTGCCGACCCCCGGCCGTCAGACACTCGCCGGCGCATTAGATGCCGAACTGCGTGAAGTGGTGGCCAATGTGCCGCCACGTGAGCACACCCCACGCCGAGCCCGACATGGGGCCGAACGCCGGGTGGTCGGGCCACGGACCAGCTCGAGGCCGCGCCGCGAAGCGCTGTAGCAGCATGGGGAACTGATCCCGTTCCCGGGCGAACTCCGCGGCGTCGGTGCGCGCCAGGAGCTCGGGCGCCGTGGGCACGCCCCTCGGGAACGGCAGCGCGTAGATCACGAGATGCTTGATGCCCGGATACCGGAGCGGCGTGCGCTTGAACGCGACGGCAAGGTCTCCCGTTGCCATCCGGAGCGTGTCGTTCACGTGCGCGAGCATCCTGCAGCTGGTGAACCGGCCCCAGAGCGGGGTCGACTCGGGAGTGAGACGAGCGACGCGCCGGAGCAACTCCTCGCGGTCGAATTCCTGCCAGAGTGAGCCCATGAGATCTCCGAGGGGTGCTCGGTGTGCGGCAGTCTCCAGGCGCTGTGCTCAGCGCGTCTCAGTGGCAGTGGCGTGCGGTCCCAGCAGCAGTGGTGGGGGCTCGTCCCGCACCAGGTACTCGAATTCGCCCCGGAATTCGGCCAAGGTCATCCCGCACGTCGCTGCAAACCGCGCCAGCTCGTGCGGGTCCTCGAAGTCGTCGCGCCGGAGCCGGATCATGTAGCGGCGGGCGATGGCATAGCGTGTCGAGTTGATATCCACGAGCCGGACGCGTGTGCGGCCGGTCTCGGGATCGACCATGTCCTTGAACGGCACGGGTACGAACCGTCCTGCCTGCATCGAGATCATCACGCCATTGCCGCCCTCGAGCAGATATTTGGCGGCGCAGTAGCCGAGGTCGCGGGTGTACTCCATATCGGCGGGGATGGGATCGGCGCAGCGCAGCTCGTAGCCGATGTTCTTGGCCACGACCGTGATCTTGAGGTCCAACTCCTTCAGCCGCTTCTGCACCTGGGCCTTGAGGATCTCCCCGATGTTCACCTCCGCGATCCGCAGGTTTCCGTGTGCGTCCCGCTCCACGTCCTCGAGCTGGGCCAGATCTTCGGGGTCGATGTCGATCACGAGACCCTCGGCGATGACCGCCACACCGTCACGGCGGTCGTACGAGAGCCGCTTCACCATCGCGCCGACCAGGGTATCCACCACGGTCTTCAAGCGGATGCGCCGGCCCTGGAATTCCTCCGGGATCAGCGTGAGCGTGGCGCCGGCCGCCTTGCCCATCCCCAGCGCGAGGTGGCCGGCCTTGCGGCCCATGGTGATCACGAAGTACCAGCGTGACGTGGTCCAGGCATCCACCATGAGGTTCTTGACGATATCGACCCCATAGTGCCGGGCCGTCTGGAAACCGAACGTGTTCACGTAGGGCGGCAGATCGAGATCGTTGTCGATGGTCTTGGGCACGTGTACCACGTGGATGCGTCCCGCCGCCTTCTCTTCGAGCTTCATGGCCGAGAAGGCGGTGTCGTCCCCGCCGATCGTGATCAGCTGGGACACGTTCAGCCGGAGCAGCGAGATGACGGCGTTCTCGAGATGCTGCGGATCCTTGGTGGGATTCGCGCGCGAGATGCCGATGTGCGAGCCGCCGCGGAAATGAATGCGGCTTACGTCCTCGATGCTGAGGGGTATGACGTGCTCGATGTCGCCGTGCATGATCCACTCGAAGCCATCGCGCAGACCGATG
>JAOUDR010000407.1 GCA_029859185.1 Gemmatimonadota bacterium | reverse complement strand
ACCCGGGGGCGCTGGTGGAGGAATGCGCGGTCGTGATCACATGCCTTCCCACGTCTCGGGAGGTGGCCGAGGTGATCGGAGCCGCGGGGCGGGCATGGCGCGCGGGGCACCTCCTGATCGACGCCACCTCCGGCGATCCGGCGGGATCCCGACGGAACGCCGCATCGCTGACGGAGCGGGAGGCGGACTTCGTGGACGCCCCGGTCTCGGGTGGCACCTCCGGTGCCGAGCAGGGCACGCTGACGGTCATGTTGGGTGGCTCCGATGCCGCGGTCGGACGGGCCCGGACCTATGTGGCGCCGTACGCGCGCAAGGTCGAGCACGTGGGTCCGGTGGGGGCTGGGCACGCGCTGAAAGCGATCAACAACGCGCTGCTCGCGCTCAACATCGTCGCGGTCGGCGAGGGGCTGGCGGCACTCGTCAAGCTCGGCGTTCCGGCCAAGCGCGCCGTCGATGTGATCAATGCGTCGAGCGGTCGATCCAACGTGACCGAGAACCTCATCCCGGAGCGGGTGCTCTCCCGCGCGTGGCTCCGCACGTTCTCGGCGGCCCTGCTCGACAAGGACCTTGGGGTGGCGCTTGCCGTACTCGAGGATGCGGGGGTGGCCTCTGAGCTGTATCCCAGCGTCAAGCGTTTCTACGCTGAGGCGCGCCCGAAGCTCGATCCCGGGGCCGACCATGTCGAGGTCATCAAGCGGATCGAAGAGGCGGCGGGGGTGGAGATCCGATGACCCCGCGCCTCGGGGGCCGAGGCCTAGGGGTGACGGGGGTGGCGATGACCGGCCGGGCAGACGGTCGCGTTACCTTTCAACCCCAACTCCATGACTGACCTGTTCGGGCAGGACGGCGACCGCCGCGACTTCTTCCGCACGACCCTGGGGCGCGTGGCCCGCGAGGTGGCGGAGCGCACCGAGCGACGGGTCGTGGCGCAGCGGTATTTCCGTCCCCCGGGGGCGGTGGATGAAGTGTCGTTCCTCTCGCTGTGCACCCGGTGCGAGATTTGCATCGAGGTGTGCCCGGCTCAGGCGATCATGAAGGCTCCGTCGTCGGCCGGTCTGGCGGCCGCGACGCCCATGTTGGAGCCGTCGCGCCAGCCCTGTACGGTGTGCGACGACATGCCGTGCGCGGCCGCTTGCCCGACCGGCGCGCTGATCCGGCCGGAGCGCATCTGGGAGGGATATCGGCTTGGTCGGCTCGAGTTGGTGCCGGAACGGTGCATCGTGTTCCACGGGGTGCAGTGTGGCGCCTGTGTTCGGATCTGCCCGGTCGGCGACCAGGCCATTGCCCTGGACGCCGAGGGGCGGCCCGTGTTGAAGGCGGAAGGCTGTGTGGGGTGTGGCGTGTGCGTGCGCGCCTGCGTCACGACCCCCTCGTCGCTGGTGTTGCGCATGGAGGAGTCGTGACGGACGTTCCGTATCGAGTGGAGAAGCCGTGGGGCTACGAGCTCATCTGGGCGCGAACCGACCGGTACGTCGGCAAGATCCTGCACATCGAGCCGGGGCACTGCCTCAGTCTCCAATACCACAACCTGAAGGACGAGACCCTTTACGTCCTGCACGGCGAGATCATCTTCCGCGTCAAGGACGGTGACGTGCTGCGGGAGATTCGCATGGTGGAGGGCGATGGGTACCACGTGACGCCCCACACCGTGCATCAGATGGAAGCCGTCACGCCCGCTGATCTACTCGAGGCCTCGACGCCGGAATTGGATGACGTCGTCCGACTTCAGGACCGCTATGGGAGAGTCTGAGTGAAAGTCATCATCCCGCTGGCTGGGAAGGGAACCCGCCTCATGCCGCTCACGCGGCACGTGCCCAAGCCCCTCGTCCGCGTTGGCGGCCGCCCAGTGATGGACTACGTCATGGACATGCTCGACGGCTTGGACATCGAGGAGTTGGTGCTCATCACCGGGCATCTCAAGGACCAGGTCGAGACGCACGTGCGCACCCGCTACCGCCAGCCGGCCCGGTTCGTCGAGCAGAAGGTGCAGGACGGAACGGCGGGGGCGATTGCACTGGCCGAGCCGTACGTGGATGGGCCGGTCCTCATCATCTTCGTGGACACGCTGTTCGATGCCGACCTCTCGTTGGTCACCCGGACGGATGCCGATGGTGTGATCTGGGCAAAGCACGTCGAGGACTACCAGCGGTTCGGGGTCGTCGTGACCGACGCCGACGGTTACATGACCCGGATCGTCGAAAAGCCGTCGGAACCCATCTCTCGGCTCGCCAACATCGGTCTGTACTACATCCGCGATTGGAAGACGCTGTACCAGGGCATCCACTGGACGCTGGGGCGGCCGCAGCAGAAGGGCGAGTGGTTCCTGACGGATGCATTCCAGTACATGATCGACCAGGGCCGACGAATCCGCGTGGCGGAGGTGTCGGGCTGGTACGATTGCGGGAAGGTGGAGACGGTGCTCGAGACGAATCTGCATCTGCTGCGCCATGGCCGGGCGCTGGCGCCAGAGGGCGCGCCCGATGTGGTGGTCGACGGACCGGTGCGCGTCGAGCCTGGGGCGGTGGTCGAACGGTCCACGATTGGGCCGAACGTGACCATCGAGGCCGGCGCGGTGGTTCGGGACAGCGTGCTGCGGCATACCATCGTGAGCAAAGGCGCGCACGTGATCGGCTCGACCGTCGTAGCGTCCCTGATTGGCGACGACGCGCGGGTGGAGGGTCAGGAGCTCCGAGGCATGGTGGCAGCGAAGGACGAGGTGGCACCGGCCCCGTGATCCGCCCGCTCGAGGACGAAGCGCAGCTCGCGGCGGCGCTTGCCGAGCCTCGCGCCGTCATCTACAAGCACAGCCCCCGCTGCGGGGCCTGCATTGCGTCGGCGCGGGAAATGGTCTTCTTCGCGGAAGGCCACCCCGAGGTACCGGTCTACCAGGTGAACGTCGTGTCCCACCGGTGGCTGTCGGACGCCGTCGGACGACAACTCCAGGTCCGTCACGAATCCCCGCAGGTCATCCTGGTTGCGGCCGGCCACGCCGTCTGGTCGGCATCCCACTGGGACGTCCGGGCACTCGATCTCGAGGAGCACGCGCGACGTCTGACCACCGCCTGACGCTCCGCGACGACGCCGCATGGGCCGACGCCCTGCGCATCGTCGCGTCCGCTCTCAGCGAGCACCGCATCCCGGCCCAGGCCGCGGGCGGGCTGGCGGCACGCGCGTGGGGAGGCTCGCGCCCGCTGGTCGATCTCGACTTCTACGTGCCGGACCAGTGCCTTCCGGACGCCGCCCGACATCTCGGTGACTGGGCCATCGGGGCACCCGCACGGGTTCGCTCGCCCCAGTGGGACGTGATGGTCTTGTCCCTGGACGTCCGTGGCCGTCGAGTGGAGCTTGGAGGCGCCGACACCGGGCGCTACCGCGATGCTGCCAGCGGGGCGTGGTGCCCGTGCGGAGTCGACTTCGCGAGCGGCGTACGCCACACCGTGCTCGGCGTGCCGGTCGATGTCCTGGCGCGCGCACCGTTGATCGCCTGCAAGGCCGCGCTCCAGCGAGAGGTGGATCTGGTCGATCTCCACCAGCTCACCG
>JAOUDR010000406.1 GCA_029859185.1 Gemmatimonadota bacterium | reverse complement strand
CCACCCGCCGAGCCTCCAACCGATTCAGGGCCCCGGACACCACCGCGTTGAGATCCGGCGGTTCCCAGGCCTCCTCGAGCAACTGCGCGAGCAGCACCCGCGAGGACGCGTCGAGCACCTCGAGCAACGTTGCCGGAGCATCGGCCTCCGGCAGTTCCACCATGGCGCCGAACAGGGAGCGGTCCGGTTCCCGCAGGAGCGATCGGTCCGTCACGATCTCGGCGATCCGACTTCGTACCCCCGTGTCCTGCAGCATGGCCCGGATCAGATCGCGCTCGGGGCCGGGTCGGGACCTGCTCGAGGGTTGCGGGCCTTCCACGTCCGGCGACGGAGGCGGCGCGGGCGGTGGCCGCCGTTCGGCCAGCTCCCGCTGGATCGCCTCCCGACCCACGCCGAGCGCTTCCCCCACGCGCGTCATGTAGAGGTCACGGGTCACCGGGTCATGGGCGGCGCGGAGTGTGGGCAGCAGCCGATCCAGCGCCTGTCGCCGACCGGAGAGGGTCCCCAACCACCCCTTCCGCTCGATGAGCTGGAGCTTGCGCTCGAACACATCCAGCGCGTCCCGCAGCACCTTCTCCACCGCCGTCGCCCCTCCGACACGCGCCAGCGAGTCGGGGTCTTCCCCATCGGGCATGGTCGCCACCGAGACGCGCACGCCGGCGCGCAGCAACTCGTCGGCCGTTCGGAAGGTAGCGCGAAGTCCCGCCGCGTCGCTGTCGAACAGCACGGTCGCGTGCGGCGCATACCGATGCAGCAGGGTCCCCTGGTCGATCGTGAACCCGGTGCCGAGTGGTGCGACCACGTTTTCGATACCCACGAGCAGGAGCCGCAGCACGTCGAAGTACCCCTCAACGAGCAGCGCGTGCTCCGCCTTGCGAATCGCGTGGCGGGCGTCGTGCAGGTGGTAGAGCAGTCTGCCCTTGTGGAACACCTCGGACTCGGGCGAGTTGAGGTACTTGGGCTCTCCGTCCCCCAGCACCCGCCCGCCAAACCCGACCACGCGGCCCCGCAGGTCGTGGATCGGGAAGAGCAACCGGTTCCAGAAGCGCGCCCGGACCTTCTGGTCGTCCCGTCTGAGGGCGAGACCGGCAGTGACGAGCACGTCCGGATGCACCCCCAGCTTCTGCATCGCGTCGAGGAATGCGTTCCCCGACGGCGCGAACCCGAGTCCGTACGGCAGCAGATCGTCGAGGCTGAACTGGCGCGACACGAGGTAGTCCCGCGCCGCCTTGGCTTCCGGCGCTTCGCGCAGCTGCCGGGCATACCACTCCTGCGCCACCGCGACGGCTTCAAACAGCGGCTCGCGCGGATCGGGGCCGGCCTGTTGCCGCTCGGGGATGGCAATCCCCACCCGCCGCGCCACGTCACGCACGGCGGTGGGGTAGTCCATCCCGAATTTCTTCATGAAGAACGTGAACACGTCACCGGCTTCGTGGCACACGAAGCAGTAGAACATCTGCTTCTTGGGAATGACCGCGAAGTTACGGTGGGTGCCCCCGTGGAACGGACATGGCCCGCGGTAGTCGGTCCCCGTCCGCCTGAGCTGCACGTGCTCACCGATGATCTCGATGAGGTCGGCCGCATCCCGGACCTGTTCGATGACGTCGTCGGGGATGCTCATCCGGCCAGCTCGGCGATCGTGACCCCGGTGCCGCCCTCACGTGGCGGCGCCAGGCGGCGTCCGGACACGCGGCGGTCGGCCTTGAGCACCTCATCCACGACGCGGCGGAGCACGCCGGTGCCCTTGCCGTGGATGATGCGGACCGCGGCCAGGTCGGCCAGCACCGCATCGTCCACCGCACGGATCACGGCATCGCGCGCTTCGTCGGCCGTCATGCCCCGGAGATCTACCTCTGGCGAAGCCGTGGGCGCCTCGCGCATCACCAGGCCCCTCGCGGTCGGGTGCGGCTCCGGCTCACTGGGGGACGGTCGTTGCCGTACCCCGAGCGAGGCGCCGGCGCCCTTGACCCGCCAGCCTTTCTCCGCAAGCGCGTCATCGAGGCGCTGAATCTCGACCGCCTCCTCGCTGATCCCCTGCTCCACCAGCCGCCGCGCCTCCCGGGCGACCGTCTCCGATTCGGCGGCGCGTCGGGCCATGCCCAGCGCCTCATCGACGCGCTTACGCGCCTCCAGCAGGAATCGCCGCGCCTGCTCGCGCCCCTCGCGCTCGAGGGTCGCCTGGCGCTCGCGGACTTCCGCGTCCCGCGCCTCCAGCTCCGCCTCCAGCCGCGTTGCCCGCGCTTCCTGCCTCTCAGTGCTCACCTCGCGCTCGGCGATGACGGTTTCCCGTGCCGCCAACTCGGCCGTCCGGCGCTCCACATCCTCCAGGACCGCGTCCAACGAGCGCTCAGCCTCCGGCCGGCGGGCTTCCGCGGCGGCAACCACGTCGTCCGGCACGCCGAGGCGGCGCGCGATGGCGAGGCCGTAGGACCGCCCTGGAATCCCCTTCACCAACTCGTACGTGGGCGTGAGCGTCGCCGCATCGAAGTGCAGCGACGCGTTCACGACCCCGGGGGTTTCTCCGGCGAGCTGCTTCAGCGCGCCGAGATGCGTCGTGGCCACCGTGCGCGCGCCCCGTGCAACCAGCGTCTGGAGCACCGCCGCCGCCAGCGCCGCGCCCTCCGCGGGATCCGTTCCGCTGCCGATCTCGTCGAGGAGCACCAGCGTTCCGGATTCCGCCAACTCCAGGGCACGCCGCAACGCGGCGATGTGGGCGCTGAACGTGGAGAGGCTCGCCGCAATGGACTGGTGATCGCCGATGTCCGTCACGATGGTGGTGTAGACCGGCAGCTCGGATCGTTCCCCGATGGGCGGCACGACGCCCGACTGCGCGAGCGCATTCACCAGGCCAACGGCCTTGAGGAGCACCGTCTTCCCACCGGTATTGGGTCCGGACACCACGAGCGTCAGCTCTTCGGGCGCGAGGTCCAGGTCGAACGGGACCGCGTCCACCCCCTCAGCCAGCAACAGCGGGTGCCGGCAGCGGCGCAGCAGGTGTGCCCCACCGGCCGGCCCGAGTCGGGGGGCATGTCCATCGACGTCCGCCGCATACCGGGCCCGGGCGTACAAGTCGTCGGCGGCGACACACATGGTGAGTCCTGCGGCGGCGGCGTCCACGTGCGGTCGCACCGCGTCGCTCAGCCGGAGCAGCACGGCGTGTACCGCCCGCGCCTCGTCCGCCTCCGCGGCGGCGAGCTGATTCCCGAGCTCGACGGCCCCCTGTGGCTCGACAAACAGGGTCGCGCCCGATGCCGATTCGGCATGCACGATACCCGGCACACGACCGCGCGCGTCGGCGTGGACCGGAATGACGTACCGCCCCCCACGCACCGTGACGGCCGCATCCGGCGACGCCTCGTGCGCCGCCAGCCCGCGGAGCGTGCGCTCGAGGCTCTGGAGCAGGTGGGTCCGGGCGTCCCGCACGCGTCGCCGCGCCCGGTCTACCCCGGCATCGGCCCCGTCGCGGACGCGTCCTTCGGCCTCGAACGTCTCGCGCAGCTCACGACCGAGGCTCGCAGGTGGCGTTTCCACCGCGAGGGCCG
>JAOUDR010000405.1 GCA_029859185.1 Gemmatimonadota bacterium | reverse complement strand
CTGACGTCAGCTCCTCCGAGTTGGCGATGCAGCTGCTGCAGTTCCCCTACCGGCAGGTGTTCGGCCCGCTGCGCGCCGGTGGCGCCCGCGTGGTCGCCCGCTTCGACGATCTCTTCCGGCCCACGATCGACGTCGCCACCGTGCGGCGCTGGAGTGGAGGTCGACCATGAACCGACCCAAGTTCGAGAAGGCCGTCCGCAGCGGCAGCTGGCAGCGCGTGGTGACCGGCAACGTCACGGCTGACACCGCGAAAACGTGGAACGCGCAACTCGTCCGCACCGAGCGCCTGCTCGTGCCGATGGACGTCCGCGCGCTCGTCGTCCCGCCGGCGGGCGGAGTCACGCACGTGCCGACCGTGACGGCACCCGATCCACAGGCCACCGAGCCGTGGCCGGCGCCGCCGCAGCCCTTCGGGCGAGCCGTGGTCCGGAAGATTGGCGTGTATCTGCACTTCGCGATGCCCGACGCCCTCACGCGCGGCACGCGCCAGTCCGCAGGCATCGAGCCCACCGATGGAGGCGTGGGTCTGCCCGCACTCCCCGACCGTTTCCTAGTCGTGCGCCTAGTGCACGGGGGAACACAGCGACGGGAATGGGTCCTGGAGGCGGACGCCGCGCGGCGTACGCCTCTGGCGTCGTGGTCGGAGGGCAGGCAGGGCGCGCCGGCGGCAAACGCGCTCGCGGTCATTCCGCCCGAGGAGCTCACTGCGATGGCCGGAGGAGACGTCGCTTGGGCGGCCACCGTCGACGCCGTCGTCGATCGCTTCGCGATGCACGACGACCTTGAGGATATTCCGGCCAGCAAGCGTTCGACGGCGATGCTGACCTACTTCGTCACCGGATGGTGGTCGCGACCGGACCTCGATCCGCTGGCCGGGGTCCAATCGCCGTCGCAGTACTCCGCGCGCCTGAAATCGCTGGGCTGGACCGCTCCCATGCTGCGCGCGCGTTCGACCAAGGGACGGATGGCGGAGGACGGAGCGCGTGCCGATATCGGGCTCTCCAGCGACGCGCCGAAGCTCGGCCACATCGGCAAGAAGTGGACCGCCGAGGTGATGGCAACCAAGGACGTGAACCTGCTGGGCCCGCAGCAGCCGTCGATCCTTCCCCTTGTGCCGTCGGCCACATTGCTGCACGGCACGGCCTACGGCGTGAGCGCGGGGGGCAAGGGACCCGACCTGCGACCGAAGGGCGAGGACCTCCTGTTCTCGCTCGGCACGCATCCGTCCGATTCACTCGCCGCGATGCTCGCGAGGGACGCGCGCGAAACGCGCGCCTCCACCGAAAGCATGGTCGCCGCGTTCGAGATGCAGCTCCTGCCGACGCTGAACCAACCCGACGGAGTGGTGACCCTGGACGAGGAACGTCACGCCCGCGCGTTCATCGGTCGCTCCGGCGGCGCACGGTCGGTGGACGATCGAATCGCCCAGGGCGATCCCCCGGGATGGCCGAGGCAATCTGGTGGGCTCGCGCCGAAGACCGTGGAGTCGGGGTCAACGACCGGGGAGTTGGCGGGGTCGTCGAACAAGGCCGTTCGGCTGGATTTCGGCCT
This sequence comes from Gemmatimonadota bacterium, assembly GCA_029859185.1. Classification (GTDB taxonomy): domain Bacteria; phylum Gemmatimonadota; class Gemmatimonadetes; order Gemmatimonadales; family GWC2-71-9; genus JAOTWJ01. The sequence goes on along the minus strand of JAOUDR010000405.1, from coordinate 1,993 downwards.
GCGGCGGGCGCAGGCGCGTCCGCAGCTCAAGCCCGCGCTGGAACGACTGCGCGAGCACGGTACGCTTCGCGAGCCGCGATCGTTCCGCGGCGTGTCCGTGCCTCTGCCCCGTTACCACCATCCCAGCGACTTCTCCCTCGTCGTCCGCGGCGCGGCGCGCTCCCAACGCCACGGCGGAGACGGCCGCTTCGACGCGCAGGGCCGACTCGCCTGCCGCATTCCGTCGGAGGTGATCACGGGCTACTCCGGCGTACTGGACGAGTCCGATCTGCCGGGCACTTTCCGCTCCCTCGGCTCCGGTGAGATTCCGCCAGAGGTGGACCTACTCTTGCGCGAAGTCGTGTTGACCGATCCGTATCGCCTCACCGAGCTGGCGGCGCTGGCAGCGGCGCGCCGCCAGCTCCCGGTTGCAGCGGTGACCCAACGACTGGAGGCGGAAGCCGCCCTGCGTCACTCGGCCGGCGTAACGAACGGCGGAGCGATCGCGCCCGACCTCCAGGAGCAACTGCTCCGCGCGTCCATCGTCGTCGGTCAGGATCCGTCACCGGTGGCAACTCACCTGTGGTCGCAACCCTGGGTTCCGCTGTGGTGTGAGTGGGAACTCTCGCTGCGGCTCGACGACGTGGACGACGGCTGGACGTTGGACACCCTGGACCTCATCCCGCACGAAGGCGTTGCCGAATCCGTGGCGGCGGAGACCTTCGTCGGTCGCACGTTGCTCACCTCCGCACCCGCGCGGGCCCTCGCTGCCGACATCGAGCAGTGGCTCGCCGAAGAGGAGGAACGCGATGCCGCAGGCGAGGGGCAGGTCACCGAGGCGCAGGAGGCGATCCTCGCCACTGCAGCGGCCGCGGCCGGTGGGGCCGACATCCTGGCCGGTGCACTCGAAGGTGTCCGCGAGAAGTTGCTCGGGCTCGATCCCGCGCGCGCGCGCATGGAGCGGATCGAGGAACCGGGCCTGCCGCGGCTGCGACCGAAGCCGTCGGCACCGCCGCGCCTTCTGACCGGAGGATTCGCGAAGATCACGCGTCTGCGCCTGGTCGACGCCTTCGGTCGACACATCGACGTTCCACCGACCGTGCTCGATGCGCTCACCGTCTCCGGGCCGCTCGAATCACCTGCGTTGACTCCGGAGTTCCGCTTCCCGGCGCGTTATCAAGTGCCGGCGCGTATCATGCTCCGCTTCGTCGACGCGTCCGCGGAGGACGGCACGACCGCCGTCGAATCACGGGTCGACCAGGAGAGCCCGGAGTCGTCGCGCGGACCACTGGCGGGGTTCCTGCTGCCGGACCACGTCGACGAGGCGTTGGAGTTCTTCGATGCGGAAGCCGAGCCGCTGGGCCAGCTGATGCACGACCCGCTGACGGGAAGGGTGATCTGGGAAGGCGCGCCGGGCACACCGGGTCCGTTGGGCGCTCCACCCGAGGGCGATCACCCGGCTGCGAAACACATGGCCCGCCTGGCGACGGGTCTGGTCGACGCGGACACCCGGGCTCGGGAGCGAGAAAACGGGGCCGGGGAGAGCGCGCTCGCGGCGCTGCTGCGCGTGATTGACACGACGCTGTGGACGACGGATCCGTTCGGCGCGACTGTGACCGGTGCGGTGTCTACGATCGTAGGACGACCGATCGCCGTGGTTCGCGCGACGCTCCGCGTGGACATCCTCGAAGATATGGACGCGCTGGACTTCGACTCCGACGCCGATCGACAGGAGCGCCAGGCCGCCTACGCCGCCCTCGCCGAGCGCGCGCTGCAGGTCCGGCTGGGAGAAGTCACGCGCATCGACGACGGGTTGCTCGCCTACGCAATCGACGACGCGTACGACCAGCTGCGGGTGATCTCGCCGGAGGCGAGGCTCGAGGCACGGGAGAGCGGGCCCGGCGAGGGACACTTCCGGGCCTTCGGCATCGCGTCGCAGGACGCCCCGATGTCACGCCCCGTCGAGCATCCCTACCTGAGCGAAAGCCCCGCGGTGCGGATACATGTCGGTCAG
>JAOUDR010000404.1 GCA_029859185.1 Gemmatimonadota bacterium | reverse complement strand
ACGGTGCATGACCTCTACGAGGCGTACCCCGACTTCTTCGTCGACGTCAAGCACGAGCAGGACCTGCTCACCGCACACGATGTCATCGTCTTCCATCATCCGTTCTACTGGTACTCCACACCGCCCTTGCTCAAGCAGTGGGAAGATCTGGTGCTCGAGCACGGTTGGGCGTACGGATCGGGTGGGACGGCGCTGCGCGGCAAGACGTTTCTGTCGGTCGTCACGACCGGTGGCCGTGAGAACGCGTATGTGGAGGGCGGGTACAACCGGTTTACCGTACGGCAGTTGTTGGCCCCGATCGAGCAGACCGCACGCCTGTGCGGGATGCGCGTCCTGCCCCCGTTTGTGGTCCATGGCACCCACCGTATGACGTCGGACGAGGTCGCCGGCCACGCGCGCGACTACGCGGCAGTCCTGACGGCGCTCCATCAGGGGACGCTCGATCCCGACCGGCTGCAGGATCTGACGCGCCTGAACGCTGATCTGCGCACTGTCCTGCCGCCCTCCGCCGGAACCGTCTGACATGCACGGCGGCGACTTCTTCTTTCAGGCCTTCGTCTACCTTGCCGCGGCGGTCATCTCGGTACCGATCGCCAAGCGCCTGGGGCTCGGCTCGGTGCTCGGGTACCTCATCGCCGGGGTCGCCATCGGACCGTTTGCGTTGGGGCTGGTCGGCGAGGAGGGGCAGGACGTCATGCAGTTCGCCGAGTTCGGCGTGGTCATGATGCTCTTCCTGGTTGGACTCGAGTTGCAGCCGCGCCTCGTGTGGCGGCTGCGTGGACCGATCCTCGGCCTGGGTGGTCTCCAGGTGACGGCCACCGCCGTCGCGGCCGCCGCCATCGCCATGTTCGCCGGCTTCGACTGGCGGATTGGGGTGGCAGTGGGACTGATCCTGGCCATGTCCTCCACCGCCATCGTGCTCCAGACCCTGCAAGAGAAGGGCCTCATGCGCACCGAGGGCGGCCAGAACGCGTTCAGCGTCCTCCTGTTCCAAGACCTCGCGGTGATCCCGATCCTCGCCGTGCTGCCACTGCTCGCCGTCGCGACCGGTGACGGCCACGCCGGGGATTCCAGTCATGAGACGGCCACGTGGATCGGCGGGCTGCCCGGCTGGGGTCGCGGGCTCGCCGTGCTCGGCGCCGTACTCGCCATCGTGGTGGGAGGTCGGTTCCTCATGCGGCCGGTCTTCCGATTCATCGCGCAGGTCCGCCTCCGGGAGGTGTTCACCGCGGCCGCGCTCCTCTTGGTGATCGGTATCGCGCTATTGATGACGCAGGTCGGGCTCAGCCCCGCGCTGGGTACGTTCGTCGCCGGCGTGGTGCTTGCAGAAAGCGAGTACCGCCACGAGCTCGAGGGCGACATCGAACCGTTCAAGGGCCTGCTGCTCGGTCTGTTCTTCATCGCGGTTGGGGCGTCCATCGACTTTCGATTGATCGGCGCCGATCCCGGCCGGATCGCGGCGCTGGTATTCGGCCTCGTCGCGCTGAAATTCGCGGTGCTTTTCGCGCTGGGACGGGCGTTCGGCATGGGACTCGACCAGAACCTGCTGCTGGCCTTCGCCCTCGCGCAGGGCGGCGAGTTTGCCTTCGTGTTGTTCTCGTTCGCCTCGCAGAACGGTGTGCTTCCGGCCGACGTGACCGCGTCGCTGGTCGCGGTCGTCGCCCTCAGCATGGCGCTCACGCCGGTACTCATGCTGGTCAACGAGCGTCTCGTTCAGCCGCGCTACGGGACGCGGGAGTCCACCCGGCGACCAGCGGATGCCGTCGACGAGCGGCACCGCGTGATCATCGCGGGCTTCGGCCGGTTCGGCAACACCATCGGCCGACTGCTGCGGGCCAACGGCGTCGGCACCACGGTGCTGGACTTCGATTCCGATCGCGTCGAGCTGCTGCGGCGCCTGGGCCTCCAGGTGTTCTACGGCGACGCGACGCGACTGGACCTGCTGCGGGCGGCTGGCGCGGAGGAGGCCGAGCTTCTGATCCTGGCGCTCGACGAGGCCGAGGAGATGCGGAAGCTCGTCGAGACGGCGCGCAAGCACTTCCCGCACCTCACGATTCTGGCCAGGGCGTTCGATCGGCCGGATGCATTCGACCTGATGGAGGCCGGCGTCCAGCGCGTGTATCGGGACACGCTCGACACGGCGCTCCGCGTGGGGGTGGACGCGCTCCGGTTGCTGGGTCACCGCGCCCATCAGGCCACTCGCGCCGCCGCGCGGTTCCGACGCCACGACGAGGACGCGCTGCGCGAGCTCATGGCCGCGCGGCACGATCGGGCCGGATTCGTGAACCTCGCGCGCCAGAGCATCCGCGATCTCGAGGACGCGATCCAGGCGGACCTGGCGGACGAGCGCGAGGACCGCGACCTTGGCTGGGACGCTGAATCCCTGCGTCGCGACTTTGGCGGCGGCCCCGAACGCTGACTGCCGCGGCGTCAACATCCTGACGCCGGTACCCGTACGCAGACGGACCCCACCGGAGGACCCAGCGGGTGCTCAAGCGGATCGTGCAGCATCTCACCACCGCGCGGGATGATGAAGTCGCGCCGACCCTCTGGGCCACGGCCTACGGGTTCTTCATCATGTTCGCGTACTACATCCTGCGGGCCGTGCGCGACGAGATCAGCTCGGCGGACCGCGGCAATCTCCAGGTCCTCTGGACGGCGGTCTTCCTCGCCATGCTCGTGGCGGTACCGCTGTACTCCGCGGTGGCGTCCAGGCGGTCGCGTGGCGTCTTCGTCCCATTGGCGAACCGGTTTTTCATCTCCAATCTCGTGGCATTCTACGCCGCCCTCGTGCTGCTGCCGGAGGGCGCCCGCCCGTGGATCGACCGCGTGTTCTACGTCTGGGCCAGCGTGTTCGCCCTGTTCGTGGTCACCGTCTTCTGGGGATTCATGGCGGACTGCTTCCGCAACGACCAGGGAAAGCGCCTCTTCGGCTTCATTGCGGTCGGCAGTTCGCTCGGTGGCATCGCCGGCTCGTGGGTCACGGCGTCGCTGGCACAGGTGGCGCCACCGTTCAGCCTGCTGCTGATCGCGTGCATTCCGCTGGAGGCGGCATCCTGGTCCGCCGGCGTGCTGCATCGTCGGCTCGGCGGGGGGACCGACGCAACCAGGGCAGAGAACCAACCCCTGGGGGGCTCGGCCTGGAGCGGCATCGGGATCATCGCCCGATCGCCCTACCTGCTCGGGATCGCCGCGTTCATCGCGTTGATGACCTTCTCGTCCACGGTGCTGTATTTCCAACAGGCGCACGTGGTGGGCGAAGCCGTCACCGATCGCGCCGCGCGGACGGCGCTGTTCGCGAGGATCGACCTGTGGGCGAACATCCTCACGATCCTGATCCAGGTGTACGTCGCGGAACGGGCCATCCGGCTGCTGGGCGTCGGCATCACCCTCGCGCTGGTCCCGGCTCTGACATGTCTCGGGTTCGTCGCGCTGGGGATCCACCCAACGCTCGCCGCGATCGTGGTGCTCCAGGTCTTGTATCGGTCGTTCCGGTACGGATTCGCCAAACCGTCGCGCGAAATCCTGTTCACCGTGGTAAGCCGTGAGGAGAAGTACAAGTC
>JAOUDR010000403.1 GCA_029859185.1 Gemmatimonadota bacterium | reverse complement strand
TTCTCCTCTCCATCGTGCTGGTCCAGTGGATGGAGACCGCACGCAAGGCTGAGGAAGCGGGGATCCGGCCACCGCACATCAGCGTCCCCGCGTCGTCCCGGGAGTGCGTGGAATGCCACGCGGAGGAGAACCCCGGGATCGTCGCCCACTGGGAAGGGAGCACGCACGCGGAGAAGGGCGTGGGGTGCATCGAGTGCCACCGGGCCGCGGTCGAAGAGGCGGACAGCTATCTCCACCACGGCGCGCAGATCGCGACGATCGTGACGCCGCGCGACTGCGCGCGCTGCCACGACCATGAAGCCGGCGAGTTCGCGCAGAGTCACCACGCCGCCGCCGGCAACATCCTTGCCTCACTCGACAACTTCCTCGCGGAGACCGTCGAGGGCGCGCGGCTGACGTTCGACCCCCACGGGCCGACGCCGGGCAAGGTGGTGAACACGGTGAACGGATTCGCGAGTGCCCAATCGGGGTGCCAGCAGTGTCATGGGGCCAGGGTGGCGCTCCAGGGGCGCGACGGCGTCCCGGTCACGGTGGCGGAGCTCCAGCCTGACGCCGACGGTCGCCCGACCGACCTCGACGCCGTCGCGCGCATCGTGCGCGACGAGAACGGCCGGCCGCTGGTGGTCGCCGGGACGTGGCCGAACACGGGCATCGGCCGGCTCAATCTGGACGGGAGCCGCGGCTCCTGCGCCGCCTGCCACAGCCGGCACGACTTCTCGCCACGCCGGGCGCGCCAGCCGGAGAACTGCGGGAAGTGCCATCTGGGGCCCGATCATCCGCAGAAGGAGATTTACGAGGAGTCGAAGCACGGGATCGCGTATCGGGATCTGCGGGACCTGATGAACCTCGACGCGAAGCCATGGATTCTCGGCCAGGACTATGCGGCGGCCCCCACCTGCGCCAGTTGCCACATGTCGGGCAACATCCGGAACGGCGGACGGGTGACGCACGATCCCGGGGAGCGCATCTCGTGGACCAACCGGCCGCCGGTGAGCCTCGTGATGGACACCGACATCAACCACGGGATCGTGACGGAGCCGGACCCCGAGCAGCGGCGGACGCTGATCACCGATCGGGCGGAACAGAAGCGGGACCGCATGAAGGAAGTGTGCACCACGTGCCACACGAACAGTTACGTCAACGCGTTCTACCGGCAGTACGACGATCTGGTCGTCATGTACAACGAGAAGTTCGCGAAGCCGGGTCTCGCCATCATGGGCGCGCTCGTCCAGAACGGACTGCGGACCCCCACCGAGTTCGACGAAGAGGTGGAGTGGACGTGGTTCTATCTCTGGCATCACGAAGGCCGGCGGGCGCGCCATGGCGCGTCGATGATGGCACCGGACTACACCCACTGGCACGGTATGTACGAGGTGGCCGAGCGGTTCTACATGGGGCTCGTGCCGCAGACGCGTGAGATCATCCAGCATGCCCGGGCCGCAGGGAAGGGCACGGCCGCCCGCGCCGTGGAGCAGGTCCTCGACGGGGTGCTCGCGCGGCCCGAGCACGCGTGGTTCCTCCAGGGGGCCGAAGGCCAGGCCGAACGGATCCGGCAGGAGATGGAGCGCCGGTACGGCCGAGAGAACTAGCGGGACCGGACACGATGAGTTCAACGGGGAAGGAAGCGTCGGCATGAAACGCAGGAATTTCCTCCAGACGCTCGGGGTGGGTGCCGCGGGGGTCAGTGCCTTCTCGTGCGCCGATCGGGAGGAGGCGGCGCGGCTCCGCGCGGAGCTGGCCAACGCGAGCGAGGCGGACCTGACCTGGACCAAAGCCCCGTGCCGCTACTGCGGGACGGGGTGCGGCGTCGAAGTCGGGGTCAAGGGCAACCGCGTCGTCGCGGTCCGCGGCGACGAGAAGAGCCCGGTGAACCGCGGCCTGCTGTGCGTGAAAGGCTATCACCTGCCGGGGATGCTCTACGGCGAGGACCGTCTCACGACGCCCCTGCTGCGTGATGGGAACGGCTGGAAGGCCATCTCCTGGGACGAGGCCCTGGACCTCGTCGCCACGAAGTACCGCGAGGCGCTGGCCGAGCACGGACCGACGTCCGTGGCCATGTACGGCTCCGGCCAGTGGACGGTGTTCGACGGGTACGCGGCGAGCAAGTGGTTCCGGGCCGGCATGCGCAGCAACAACGTGGAGCCCAACGCCCGGCTCTGCATGGCGTCCGCGGTCATGGGCTTCATGACGCAGTTCCAGAGTGACGAGCCGATGGGGTGCTACGAGGACTTCGAGGTGGGCGACGACTTCGTGCTCTGGGGCAACAACATGGCGGAGATGCACCCGGTGTTGTTCTCGCGCATCCTCGCCAACAAACGCGTGAATCCCGGCGTCCGCATCGTCGACATCGGTACCCGCCGTACGCCCACGACGGACTACGCGGATCTGTACGTGGAGTTCAAGCCGGGCAGCGATCTGGCGCTCGCCAACGGCATCCTGCACCTGTTGCTGCGGGACCGGAAGGTGAATCAGGCGTTCGTGCGCGAGAACGTGGTCTTCAAGCGCGGCATCGAAGAGCTGCGGGAGATCGGCTACGGCGCCTGGGGACCGGACGGGCGCGGTGTCGATGCGTCCGCCGGTCCGGCGGAGCGATACGCGTTTGCGGACCAGGGGCGTGACGCGTCGCTCGCCGACCTGGAGCGGTTCCTGGCGGACTACACACCCGAGAAGGTCAGCGAGATCAGCGGCGTGCCGGTCGCACAGATCCGGGCGTTGGCCGAGATGTACGGCGAGCAGGGACGTGGCACGGTGAGCCTGTGGTGCATGGGCGTGAACCAGCACACGCGCGGCACCTGGATGAACAACCTCATCACCAACCTGCACCTGCTGACGGGCAAGATCAGTCGGCCGGGTGCCAATCCGTTCAGTCTCACCGGCCAGCCGTCGGCCTGCGGCACCGCCCGCGAGGTCGGGACGTTCGCGCACCGGCTGCCCGCGGACATGCTCGTCGCCAATCCCGAGCATCGGGCGGAGGCCGAGCACATCTGGGGGCTGGCGCCCGGGACGCTCTCGGACAAGGTGGGGTACCACACGATGGACATGTTCCGCGCGTTTGTGCGCGGGGACATCAAGGTACTGTGGACCCAGACCACGAATCCCTGGGTCACCATTCCCAACCTGCACCGCATCGATCGCACGCCCGGTGACGGCCGGTTCCTCATCGTGAGCGACATCTATCCGACCCCAACCACGGAAGCCGCCGATCTGATCCTGCCGTCCGCGGCGTGGGTCGAGCGGGAGGGCGTCTTCGGCAACTCCGAGCGTCGGACCCAGCAGTGGATGAAGGCCGTGGATCCGCCGGGCGAGGCACGGGAGGATGCGTGGCAGATCATCGAGGTGGCCAAACGCATGGGGATGGGTGAGCTGTTCCCGTGGCCGGACGGTGCGTGGCACGAGCCGATGTACGAGGAGTACCGGCGCTTCGGCGTCGGGCACGGCAAGGACCTGGCGTCCTACGAGCAGCTCAAGGCGACGCGCGGGTTGCTCTGGCCGGTCGTGAACGGCGTGGAGACGCGGTACCGCTACGCCGCGGGTCACGACCCCTACGTGACCAAGCCGCGTGGGG
>JAOUDR010000402.1 GCA_029859185.1 Gemmatimonadota bacterium | reverse complement strand
GTAGGCGGCGGCGCGGAACAGGCTGTCGCCCGCGCGCAGGGCGCCCATGGCTTCCAGGCCGCCTCCGGGGAGCGACGGACGATACGACGCCTCGCCTGCGGCCGGACCGAACAAGCGCAGCACGGCGCGGGCCACCGACGACGCGAGACTGTCCGGGACGCCGCGTTGATCGGGGACCGTGGTCGTGCGCCCGCCTGCCTGCCGCAACTGCACCGACAACCGCAGCGAGCCCGCGGCCTCTGCCACGATCGCGCCGGAGAGCACGCGGGCCCCGGCGCCGAATCGGGCGAGCACCAGCATCGTGGCGGAGTCCAACCCCGTGGGCGAGGAGAGGTCGAGCGTGCCGACGACCTCCTCGACGGTCGCCGCTGGGACGATCTGGACATCGGGGACCCAACGCAGCTCGTCCTCGAACGCCTGCGCCAGGCTGTGGCTGAGGCCGAGTGCCGTCCCGTCCGTGAACGGCACCACCGCGATCACGGTCCCGGCATCCGCGGGCGGCGTCGCGGTGCTTGATACGAGCCAGGTGATGCCGGCCACGATCGTAGCCGCCGCCGCCACGAGCATCACCGCGGTCCGGCGCCACCACGGCCGATCGCGGGGGCCGGTGACCTGCGCGAGCCACGCGTCCATGGTGGGTGGCCGCTCGTCGGGGCTCGCGACGAGCGGCAACGCCAGGAGTGCCGCGACCTTCGGCGGCACGGGCATCGGCGCGGCCAGCATGGCCTGCACGGCGGTGTCGCGACCCGCGAGCGGCTTGAGTCGCCGGCCGGTCAGTGCCTCACAGGCCGTCGCGGCAAGGGCGTACATGTCCGTGCGGCCGTCGAGCTCAAGGCCGGCCGCCTGCTCGGGTGCCATGTAGGCCGGGGTGCCCAGCACGGCGCCCACCGAGGTGATCGCGTCGTCCTCCGCCCGGACATACCGCGCGATCCCGAAGTCGGTGATCAGCCAACGGCTGTTCGCGGGCTCCCACAGGATGTTCGCGGGCTTCACGTCACGGTGGATGATCCCGCGCGCATGCGCGAACGCCAGCGCCCCGCCGATCTGCTCGACGAGCCGGCGCACTTCCGCCAGGGGAAGCGGTCCCTCCGCGCTGAGCCGCTGTGCCAGGGAGACGCCTTCGATGAGCGGCATGACGAGATACGCGAGATCCCCGCGGATCTCGAACTCGTAGACCGGGACGATGTGCGGGTTGGGTAGCCGCGCGGCCAGCATGGCCTCGCGCCGGAACCGGGCCAGCTCGTCCTCGCCGATGGAGGCGGGCACCGGCAGCACCTTGATCGCGACGGGGGCATCGAGGCTGACGTGCCGAGCCCGGTACACGGCCCCCATGCCGCCACGCCCGACGAGCGCCTCGACGTCGTACCGATGGCGGACGACATCCTGCAGGTGCTCGAAGTCGGCTTCGGGCATCGAAACTCCGCCCAGAGTGAAGGGAACCGCCAGCGCGGTCGAAAGATGAGTGGGGTCGGGAACAGGGTCCAGCCCCAGGAGACGCTCAGGTCACGGTGAATGCCCTCGGCGGATCACGGCCATGCAGCAAGTTGATCCAGGAGGTGTCCCGTGGTGCGACATCGAGGAACCGCGCTGCTGATAGTGGTCGCGCTCCTAGGGCCGGGCACGACCCACGCACAGGAACGACGCGACAGGACGGAGGCCGCCGCGTGCCCGGCATACGCCCCCGCGAGCGCCACGGTCCTGACGGCGGAAGCGCTGTCTGGGGCCGCCGTGGGCCTGCTTGCGAGTTGGGGGCTGGCCTATGCCGGCGCCGCCATCCTCGGGCCGCACGGCGGCGAAGACCCCGGACTCGCAGGCGCGCTGACCGGCTTTCTCGTGGGGACGGTCGTGGGCTCGGCGCTCGGCGTGCAGCTCACCGCCCGCGCCTTCGGGATGCCGGCGCTGTACTACGAGGCCCTCGGCGGCGCGCTCGCCGGGACCCTCGCGCTCGGCATGCTCCCGCTCGACATGGACCAACCGATCTTCTGGGTGGTGGTGTACGGGGTGCCGGCATTCGGGGCGGTCATGGCCTCCACCCTCGGATCCCAGTCTCGCCTTGGACCTGTGGTGCGGCCGACCGGCGATGGGGTCGGAATCGGCCTGCGGGTAGCCTTCTAGGAGCGGCTCCGACCCAACGCTGCGCGGTGGCTGGCAGACGGGGCTACGTTGCGGGACGGGGGCGAACGTGTCGCCGGACGGCACGGACCCAGGAGGACGCATGCAACACGCTGCACGGCGGAGGTTCGCTGTGCTGGTCGCGGTGGTGATCGGCGCCTGCAGCTCGACGACGTCCGTCGGCGAGATGTTGCTCGGGACGTGGTCGATTGCCGGCTTCGACGATCACGGCACACCAGGCGTAACCACCGGGACGTGGATCTTCCGTGCCGACGGCACGTTCGATGCGCTCGGCACCATTACCTATCCCGGCGAGCCGACGGACTCGCTCCGCGTGTCGGGAACGTGGCTGGAGCGCAGCGAGACCCTCGTGGACCTCACCGTCGCAGGAGAGACCACCGTGTGGGAGGTGAGCGTCAGCGCCAACGCCGCCCTGCTGATCTTCCGCGACGACGACGGGGCAGTCCGTATCACCTTGGAGAAAGCCCCAACCACCGGCTAGCGCCAGTCGTTTGCCGGTACGCCCACCATGCTGACCGGTTCCCCCTGCGACATTGCCGGAGTCTCGACGATGTACATGGCGACGCCGGCAAACGGGGCCCGCACCTCGGCAACCCGCTCACCGAAGAAATCGGTCACGTACCCCAACAGCCCCCCCTCCACGACGGCCTGCCCGACCTCGACCTGGGGGTGCCATGCACCGGTGGCGGGACTGGTCATGACCTGTGTCTTGACGAACCATACGGGCCGGTCGTTGAGCTCGACCGGTCCGTCGAGCATTCGCAGGTACCGCATCAACCGGAATGCGCCGTCGTAGTTGGCCTGGATCATTGCCGGGTCCGGTGTCCCGAGGAACCCGTTTTCCGTGGTGATGGACGGCTTGCCGCGCAGATGCGCGGTGTTCTGGGTATAGACGGACGCGGCGGGGTCCTTGGGCCGTTCGGTGTCCACGACGATCCCGTAGTTCCCCCATGCCTGAGCCATCTCCCGGCCAATCGAGTCGGCACGAGGGTCGAGGCCGAGCTTGTTCCAGTAGTTGTAGGCGATGAGGTTCTCGTTGCCATCGCCGGAGTGCATGTCCACGAGGTGATCGGCCCGCTCGATGACCTCGGTCGTGATCGCGTGGGCGATCCGCTCGGAAACGGTACCGGTGGCGCTACCGGGGTAGACCCGGTTGAGGTTCTTCCCGTCGATTGGACTGTAGTAGATGGTGCGCTTCAGGTAGGACGGCAGGTTGGCGATGTGCACCAGAATGACCGTGCCCGCGAGCTGGGTGGGGTCGAGGTCGGCCCGCACGCGGTGCAGCGCCAGGATGGGGGCGACCTCGGAGCCGTGCGTGCCGGCGATCAGCGCCAACACCGGTCCGGAACGCGTTCCGTGGATCACACTGATCGGGATTCGGGTTGCGGAGTCCACGCCCGCCGGGATCTCGAGGAACCCGGACGCCTTCGCGCC
>JAOUDR010000017.1 GCA_029859185.1 Gemmatimonadota bacterium | reverse complement strand
GCGACCGTCTTCTCGCGCCCCATCTGCCCGAGGAGACTGTACGCCACCGGGATCACCACGAGGGTCAAGACGGTCGCCGACGTAAGGCCGCCGATCACGACGAGCGCCAGCGGCTGACGCAAGTCGGCGCCGCGACCGACGCCCAAGGCCATGGGTAGCAGCCCGAGGACCGTGGTGGCGGTGGTCATCAGGATCGGGCGCAGGCGTTTCCGTCCGGCTTCGAGAATCGCCTGACGCATGGGCAGGCCGGCCGCGCGAAGCTGGTTGATGAACTCCACCTTCACGATGGCGTCGTTGACCACGATCCCGACGAGGATCACCGCCCCGATGAGACTCATCGTGTTGAGGCCGCCGCGTGTGACGAACAGGGTGACGGCGGCGCCAACGGTGGCGAGGGGCACCGCCAGCAAGATCGTGAACGGATGCACCAGCGACTCGAATTGGGCCGCGAGGATCATGTACACGAGCAGCAAGGCCAGACCGAACGCGAACGCGAGATCGCGGAAGCTCCGGGCCCGTTCCTCGTTGGCGCCGCCGAGGTCGTAGCGGACCCCACGGGGCGGCGGCACGTCGCGCATGGCGGTCCGGGCCGCCGCGATCGCCGGATCGAGGCCGCCGTCCGCGACGTCCGCGAAGATCACCATGATCCGTGCCTGGTCGTGCCGGCGGATCTCTCCGGGGCCGGTTTGTTCGTGGAGCGTGACCAACTCGCGGAGGGGAATCCCGTCGATGCGCAGATTCTGGAGTGTGCTGAGCGATCGGCGTTGTATTTCCGGCAGCCGGACCAGCACCGGGACCTTCTCGTCGAAGTCCACGTAGTCGGTGGCGACGGCACCACGCATGTACTGCTCGACGGCCTGCGCGATCCGGCGCGGGTCGATGCCATAGGTGGCGGCGCGCTCGCGGTCGACTTCGACCAAGACCTCGGGCTGTCCCTCCTCGGTGCGAAGCCGCACGTTGGAGAGCAGGGCCACGCCCTGCAGGCGCTGCAAGGCCAGGCGCGTGTAGACGCGGAGTTGATCCAGGTCGTCCCCGCGCACACGGACGACGATGTCGGCGTCCTCTCCGCCGAGCAGGCGGCCCAGCGCCGTCGCGGTGCCCGTCTCCACTGAGAGCGCCTCAGCCGGCACTCCGGCCAACTGCGCGCGGAGGCGCGTCACGGCGTCCGGGGTGCTGGCCCCCTCCACGAGCCGGACTTCGACGCGCGCGGTATTGAGCCCGCTCTCCTGGTCCTCGACTCCGGCCACCGCGCCCTGGCGCCCGACGCGTGAGAAGACGGCCGCGACCGCCGGGTCGGTTGCGGCGGCAGTCTCGATCCGGCCGGCCGTCGCCTCGGTCTCCTCGAGTGGTGTGCCGCGCGGCAACGTGAGGTGCACCGCGAACTCGCCCTGCTCGACCTCCGGCAAGACGGCCCGATCGAGCGCGGCGCCCAAGAGCAAGCCGAGCGCCAACGCGGCGGTGGCATAGCCCACGACCCGCCCACGGTGCTCGAGTGCTCGCTCGAGGATCCCGTGGTACCACTCGGCGAAGACCGCGAACCGGCGGTCGAACGCCGCGAAGAACGGCGCCGTGGCTCGCCCGGCGGCCCGACCGGGTGCCGTGGCAATCGCGACGAGGCGGCGCATGATCTTGCCGCGCTCGGGGCGCGGCACGCCCCACCTGGCCGCCATGGCCGGCAGCAAGGTGAGTGCAACGACCAGGCTCGCCAGGAGGGCGGAGGCGACGGCGATGGACAGGTCCCCGAACAGCTCACCCGCCACGCCCTCCACGTAGATGATCGGCGCGAACACGGCGATCGTCGTGAGGGTCGACGCCGTGACGGCGGTCTGGACTTCCTCGGCCCCGACGGCGGCGGCTTCCTTGGGGCTCAGTCCCAGCTCGCGGTGGCGGAAGATGTTCTCGAGCACGACGATCGAGTTGTCCACCAGCATGCCGACACCCAACGCGAGGCCGCCGAGGCTCATGATGTTGAGCGAGACGTTCGTCAGGTCGAGCAGCGCGAAGGTGACGGTGACCGAGATCGGGATGGCCAGCGCAATCGCCACCGGGTACCGCGGGTCGTGCAGGAACAGGAAGAGCACGAGGAACGCGAGCACGCCGCCATAGACCAGCGCCTGCACGACGTTGCTGATGGCGTCCGTGATGAAGCCGGCCTGGGCCGTCGCCACCGCGAGCGTCACGTCGGGATACTGCGCGCGGAGCTGGTCGAGCACGCGGTCCACCTGCTCGGTGACGCGCACCGTGTTCGCACCCGACTCCTTGAACAACAGCAGCCCGACCGCTTCCTCTCCCTGGTACCGCGCCACCGACTCCCGATCCTTGAAGCCGTCCTCCACGGTTGCGACGTCACGCAACAACACGAGGCCGCGCCGGCTCCCGGTCCGCTGGCCGATAGGCACCTCGCCGATCTCCTCGACGGTCTGGAACTCTCCGAGCGTTCTCAAGGCGTACCGATACCGGCCACGCCGCACCGTCCCACCCGGCGCGCTCTGATTGGCGGCATCGAGGGCAGTGGCGACGTTGTCCACCGTCAACCCGAACGTCTCCAGCAGGCGCGGGTCCACTTCGACGTGAATCTCTCGCTCGAGCCCACCGGTCAACGCCGCCTCGGCAATCCCGTCGATCTGTTCGAGTCGGCGCCGGAAGACCGTTTCCGCGAGGTCCTTGATGGCGGCGAGATCCCGCCCCGCCGCCGACACCGCCATGATCGGCTCGGCGTTGGGGTCGGTGCGCAGAACCGTCGGCCGGCCGGCCAGCTCCGGGAGCGCATCGCGGATGTTGTCGAGCTGCTCGCGGACGTTGAGGGCGGCGAAGTCCATGTCCGTGCCCCAGGAGAACCGGAGCGTGACGAGCGAGATGCCTTCGCGAGACACGCTCTCGACCCGCTCCACACCCGGCACGCGGCCCACGACCTGCTCGATCGGTTCCGTGACGAACCGCTCGACCTCGCTCGGCCCCACGTCGGGATACCGCGTATGGACGACAATCCGCGGATACGCGATGGACGGCAGCAGGTCGATCGGCAGACGAACGAACGAGATCACTCCGAGGAACACGGCCGCGGCCGTGAGCATCGCGACCGCGACCGGGCGGCGGACGGCGAGCCGGGAGAGGCTCACGGCCGCACGGGCTGGCCGACCCGCTCGTTCAGCGTCACTGCTGCCGCAACGAACGAGTACCGCGCATTGATGAGCTGGCGCTCTTCCTGCGCCGCCCGGTCGATCAGGATCTGCAAGTTGGCGAACGTGATGGCCCCGATCGCGTACCGCTCACGCGACAGCCGGAGCCGCTCGTTGCTCAGCTCGGTGGCCCGTTCGGCAAGCGCAACGCCGCGATAGGCGTTCTGGAGATCGATCAGCGCGGCGCGCACTTCCCGTTCCCGGGCCAGCTTGGCAGCCCGTAGCGACTCTTCCGCATTCAAGGCGTCCGCGGACGCCTGTGCCACCTGGGCGCGTGTCTGGAACCCCTGGAACAGCGGCCAGTCGAGACTCAGGCTGAATCCCAACGTGCGGTTTTGTGGGTTGAAGTTGAACAGGGCATCGTAGCCGACCGCGTTCGAGGAACGGCTCAGGCTCGCGCCGAGCCGGACCGTGGGCCAATAGCTGCCGCGGGCGGCGCTTGCCCGGAGATGGGCCGCGCGGGCCGCGGCATCGAGCCGCGCGACGTCCGGATGCGTGCGCACCGCGACGGCAACGAGGGAATCCGGATCGATGGAAGCGGGATCCCAGGCCGTCGGCACCTCGCCGGTCACCGCGAAGCTGATGGCTTCGACCAGGGCCAGCTGTTCCCGCACCGCGAGCAGGGCCTTCTCCGCCTCACCCTCGGCCCGCGCCAGCTGCAATTCCTGGCTCGCCACGTCCGCCTCGGCGCCGAGCAGGTCCTCCTGCGTGGCGCTCGCCGTCCGGAACAGGCGCGACGTCGCGTCCCGTTGCTCGCGCGCCGACGCCAGCAACCGGTCTTCGAGGGCAATGAGCTGCCGGGTGCGAATCGCGTCGTAGAACCGGCGCGTGGTCTCGGCATCCACCCGCGTCTCGACCGTGAGCCGATTCTCCTCGGCCGAGGTGAACGATGCCTTGGCAGCGCTGTACGTCTTGAGACTGCGGAGTCCGTTGAAGAGGGTCAGGCCGGTGTACAGCCCCTGACTCGAGGTACTGCTCTGAAACCGACGCACGATCTCCTGCTCGACCGGCTGGCCGAAGTCGTCGAGCCCCGAAACCGTCCGCGAGTCCGATCCCCCGAAGCTGAGCTGCGCCGTCAGCGTCGGCAGAAGCGATCCAAACCCGGCGGACACTTGCGAGCCCTGCGCGTCGAGCGAGTTCCGGGCCTGCGCCAACTCCGGGCTCCGCTCCCGCGCAATCGCGATCGCATCCTCCAGCGTGAGCCGCGCCGGAACCTCAATGCGCTCCTGAGCCCCCATCGGCCCAGCACTCAGCCCCAGCAACAACAGGCCCAGCGCGGCCCTACGGCCCTCACGCGCCCGTCGTGCCCATCGCGCCCGTCCCCTCATTGCGGCCGCCCGCCCGACTCGCGCACGTTCGCCACGATCCGGACCCGCGCGTCGTGGATCAGGGTGTAGTGCCCGTCCACCAGCACCCGCTCGCCGGGGGCCACCATTTCCGTCTCCGAGTTCGGGACGATCTCCACCAGCGAGTCGTTTGCCATCCCGGTCGTCACATACCGCCACTTCGCGAGCCCGGTGTTGCCTTCCCCCTCGAACGCGAACAGCATCGTGCGCCGGTCCCGCTCCAGCACGGCCGCCCGCGGGACGAGGATTCGATCCGGGAACCGCCGAGCCTCGAGCGACACGCGGGCGTACATCCCCGGCAGGATGCGCCCGCCCGGGTTCGGGACGACCACGGTGACCTTCGCCGTTCGCGTTTCGCGGTCCACCATCGGGTTGATCGTCGCGATGCGTCCCGCAAACTCCTCGCCGGGGAACGCCGCGAAGGCCACAGTCGCCCGGCGGCCGGCGGCCAGCAACCCGACTTCGGACTCGAGCACCTGGACCTCTACGCGGATCGGGTTCAGGTCCACGACGCTCGCGAGCTCGTCCCCCACCCGCACGTTCTGCCCCGGCACGACGAGCACCGAGGCGGCACGCCCGGCGAACGGTGCACGCACCCGAGTGCGAGAAAGCCGCAGCTCGGCCTCCCACACGGAGACCTCCGCTTCATCAAGGCCACTTTTGGCCCGGGCCACGCGCTCGCGCTCGGCGCGGACGACGGTGTCGGTGAGCTGGTCGTCGAACAGCACGAGCTCGCGGAACGACGCCTCCGAGCGGGCGTAGCTGGCGCGCGCGCGCGCCAAGTTGAGGGCGTACTCGGTCGTGTCGATCTCGACGAGGAGCCGGCCTGCCGCGACGCCGTCGTTCTCGCGAACGTGGACCGCGACCACGCGCCCTTCAACCTGCGCCAGCAGCTTGGACTCGCTCTGGGCGGCTGTCTGCGCTGCTGCCGAAACCGAGATGACGAGGGTGTCCTTGACGACGGCAGCCGCTTCGACAGGGATGGCAATGTCGGTCGAGAACGTCTCGCTGGCCGAGACGTCGGGGGCCGTGGCGGTCGTGTCCGCACCACCCTCCTGCTCGGACGAGCCGCCAAACACGCCGCACGCCCCGACGACAAGGCACACGATGGTGCAGGGAGTGGCAACAAAACGGGAGAAACGCATTCGGATAATGGCCGGTTGAGGTTCCGAAGCCTGCGGAGCGCTTCAATATCCGCATCGGGCCGGACTAGCGCCAACCGGCCACCCCGTACTAGATGCCCAACCTCCCAGCGGCGTTGCAGGCGGCTCGCGCATCCGGTGCGACGCTTCGAAGGGCCCGCGCATCTGTCGAGTCGGACTCACCCACCCTAGCCAGTGATGATTGTCATGTCCAACCCTCTCGGTATCATCGTCTTATCCGGGTTTCTCTTCGTTCCGCTCGGGCAGCTCTCGGCCCAGACCCCGCCGCGCAAACCCATCGGGAAGCCAACGGCGACCTTCCCCGAGCCGGTGAGCAATCCTGTGGGGTTCCGCGCGCTGAGCAACGACCGTGTCCTCGTCGCCGATCAACTCGAGGCGACGATCAGCGTGCTCGATTTCCGGACCGGGGAGATGATGCCGGTTGGCCGGCAGGGAGACGGTCCCGGCGAGTTCGGCCTGCCTGGGCCGCTCTTCGCCGCGGCGGGCGATACGACCTATATGCTCGACATGGGCAACCGCCGCCTGCTCGTGCTCCTACCTGATGGGAGCATCTCGTCCGCGACGGTGTCACTGCAGCACCCCTCCGGGATACCCGTCTTCCCGCGCGGGGTGGATGCTCGAGGGCGCATCTACTTCGACCTTGGCGGGATCGCCATGCCCGGACTCGAAGATATCGGGCGGAGCGGACGTGCTCCCATCCTGCGTTGGGACCCCGCGTCCGGCGGGGTCGATACGCTCGGTGTGGTCGGCGTTCCGCCCATGGAGCCCGTCGGCCCCGGGGAGGTACGCATCTCACTTGGCGGTGGCGCCTATCAGCCGCGCGACACGTGGGCCGTACTGCCCGACGGACGTGTGGGCTTGGCGCGGGCGGTGGAGTACCGGGTCGAATGGCTCGGCGCTGCCCAACCGGTGGTCGGGCCCGTGGTCCCCTACACCCCGGTCAAGGTCGGCGACGACGAGAAGAACGCCTGGGCCGACCAGATGGCGGCCAATGGGCTGATGGTCGAGATGGAGAACGGCCGGCGGCGTACCCGCCGCCCGCCGAGACCCAACATCGACCGGATGACCTGGCCGGAGATCATGCCCGCATATACTGGATCTCGCGCGGTCCTCGCGACACCCAGCGGGGAGCTCTGGGTGCGGCGCGCGCAGCCCGCCAAGGCCACGGATGTGTTGTACGACGTGTTCGACGCGCAGGGACGACGCACCCGCCAGGTAGTACTCAGCGGGAATCGGACGATCCTTGGCTTCGGGCCGAATGCGGTCTTCGTTTCGCGAACCGACGAAGACGACTTGCAATGGATAGAACGGTATGACAGCCGATAGGCTGACCGCCGAGGGCCGATAGCCGACTCGGAGCGAGTCGTTATCGGCCCTCGGCCCTCGGCCATCGGTCTTTCACTCTAGGAGACCATCCCATGCGTGCCGGATTACCCCTGCTCCTTCTAGTGACCTCCGTCGCCGCTGCCCAGAAGGTGCCCTCGACCGTCCTGACGAAACCGGACGGGCAATTCCCGGAGCCCTTCAGCAACGTCATGGGTGTCCGCGAGCTTCCCGACGGACGCGTGTTCGTTACGGATCGGCTCGAGCGCACCGTGTCGGTGCTCGACTTCCAGACCGGGGATCTCACACCGGTTGGTCGCGAAGGTCAGGGCCCGGGCGAGTACGTGATGCCCGGCCCGCTGTTCCCGTTCCGCGGCGATTCCACGCTGATGGTGGACTTTGGCGCCATGCGGGCGGTGGTCCTGGTCGGTACGCAGGTTGGCCGGACCATTTCCCTCGCCGGCACCAGCGGTCTTCCACTCATCCCCGCGGCCATCGACGGGCAGGGGCGACTGTATGGATCGATGCCCACGATGTCCCGCGGGGCGGGCCCGGGCGCCGCAGCGGATTCGGTGCCGATCGCGCGACTCAACACGGTCACCGGGGCAATCGACACCGCGGGATGGGTTGGCGCCGGCTCGGGCGGGGGCGTCGTGGCCATGCGCGTATCGGGTGGCGGGAGAATGACCACCGGTCTCCAGCCATACGCGGCCCAGGATGCCTGGGCGGTGGCGCCGGATGGCCGCATTGCCATCGTGCACGCGGACGCCTACCGCGTGGATTGGATCGACGGCAGCGGCCGCCGGACGGCCGGACCGGCCCTGCCGCACACGCCCGTCAAGATCGGCCCCGCCGAGAAAGAGGAATGGGCGGACCAGATGGGCGGCGCGACCATGATCATGCGCACGGATGGCGGTGCTTCTCGCGCGATGCGGCCCGAGCGACCGAATGTGGACGACCTCGAGTGGCCGGCAGCCAAGCCCCCATTCGAGACACGGGGTGTGCTCGTGACGCCGGAAGGTGAGCTCTGGATTCGGGTGTCACAGCAGGCGGGCGCCAAGCGCCAGCGCTACGACGTGGTGGACGGTCGCGGACAGCTCGTCCGCCACGTGGAGCTTGCGGACGATCAGCGGCTCGTGGGGTTTGGCAAGGGAACGCTCTACACGGTCCGGCGTGACGCTGACGATCTGCAATGGCTGGAGCGGTATCGGCGTTAGCCGTTAGCCGTTCGCCGTGGTCCCCGTGGGCTTTCGGCGAACGGCCAACGGCTAACGCTCAAAACCCCCACGCCCCGGACAGCGCTACGAATCGGTAGCGGTACCCGCCCCCACCGGCCGCGAAGAGGGAGAGGCCGAGCGTCGAGTACCCGGCCCTGAGGGCCAGCTCCCGGCCGGGGGCCACGGTGTAGCGGAGCTCGCCGTTCAATCGGATCGCGCCGCCGAGCTTAGCGCCAGCGCTCTTCTGCAGTCCCGGGGCGGCTTCCGCGCTCGGAGTCCAGCGCCCAAACGCCTGTTCCCAGCGCACCGGTGCCTCGACCAACAGGTAGAAGCTCGGGTCGAAGTACCCGTCCTGTAGGTCCTTTGCGAAGCCGTACATCCGGACGTTGCCACCGGCGGTGAGCATCGGCAGCACCCGCCGGTTGGCACCGAGCGCTCCGGCCGTGCGGAGGTTCGATTCCGACCCGTCGAACCGCGCGAGCGAGAACGCTCCCGTGGCGGTCCATCCGCCCATCGGCGTGCCGCGAAGATCGAGGGCTCCCTGGATCACACTGACACCGTTCTGTACCAGTTGCACCGTGGCGTCGAGTGGCTCACGCGTCACCGCGAGCGTTCCGGTCACACGCCACCATCCAGGGGACGACGCGCGGGCCCCCCACCGCACCTGGCCGCCCACGGTATCGGCATCCGATCCGCTCAAGCCAAGCGAGGCGCCGAACGTCCAGCCGGGATCCACCTGCGTCCCGGCCTCGAGGCTTCCTCCCCATGCCTGGCGACTGAACGTCGTGCCGCCGGTTTCGAAGTCCAGCCACCGGAGGTAAGCGTATGCGCGCAGATCGAGCCTCGGCTGCGGCCGGAGCCCGCCGCGGGCAAACAGCGTGAGGATACCGCTCCCATCCGAGTCGGACTCGTACGTGAAGGTGGACGCCGCACGCGGACGCAGGACGGCGTCGATCCACCGGCGCTGCGTGCGCACGTCCTGGTTCATGGGCCGAATGGATTCCGCCCGGCGCAGCACCGCGTCCGCCGCCACATCCCGTCCCTGCCAGCGCAGCGTCTGCGTTAGGCCGACCAGCGCCGCCATGTTGGCGGAGTCCGTCTCCAGCGCACGTTCCCAAGCCCGCTCGGCCCGACGCAGGTGGCCGCCCCACGCGAGTGTCTGCGCCAGTCCCGCCTGCGCGTCGAGATCGGACGCGTCCTGCGCCAGCATGGCGCGATACACCGCCGCGGCCGAGTCGAGTTGGCCATTCCATCCGAGGGAGCGCCCGAGTCCGAGTCGGGCCTCGCGATCCGATGGGTCGCTCCGCACCAGGCTGTCGTACAATACGATCGACTCGTCAAGGCGCGCGGCCCAGGAGAGGAGCCGCGCCCGGGCACTCCGCACCGAACGGTTCTCCGGCAGGATCGCCGCGAGGTTCTCGTAGGACGACACGGCCTGGTCCGTCTCGCCGGCCCAGGCAAGGAACTCCGCCCGGGCCTCGAGGGCCGGGATGTACCCCGGCGATTGGTCGAGCAGATCGTCGAGCATGCGGAGGGCCTGCGCCGGCTGCCCACGCCACGCCACCACCCGCGCCCGATCCACCTGCGCCTCGAGGTTCGGGCCGAGCGCGAGCAACTGCTCGAACAGGCGCAGGCTGGCGTCGTACCGCCCGTCCCAGGCCTCCATCAGTGCCATGCGATGCAACGCCCGGTCGTCGGTCGAGTCCGCGGCGAGCCGCGCCGCGTAAATCCGTCGCGCCACCGTCATGTCCCCCGCGCGCCACGCCCGGTCCGCTTCATCCTGTGCATGGAGCACCGTCACGCTTCCCAGCAACAGCACGACCAGCACTCCTCCGCGCCGGATCATGGTGCGCCTCCCCCATACTTCCGTTCGAGCTCCCGAAAGAGCTCCCGCATGGCCGCAAAGGCCGGCCGGCGCCTGGTCTGCCAGGCCGGCTCGTCCCACGTTTCCCAAGTGAATCGTGCGACGCCGTCCGCGGGCGTCGTCGTCCAGCGGTTACCACTCCGGGCGCCGAGCGTGATGCCGATCGCGTCGACGACCGTCGTACCGAACGGCTCCTCCCCGGCTGCGTCAGGCGCGTCGAGCAGCACGCGACGGCTGCTCGGGTCCGACACATTGAGCAGCAGCCAGGGGATGCGGATCTCGAGGGCACCGTCGGGCAGGCGCTCCCAGTCTCCATCGGGAAGCGGCCCCGGGGTGAGGACGCCGCGTTCATACCCGGCGGCGGCGAACTCCTCACCACTCCGCCCGAACCGCAGCCGGTTGGGAAGGACGCGGCCGGCCCGATAATCCCCATCCCGCCGCACGACCGGTCGGAGCGGTCGATCGTGCTCCATGGCCCATCGCCCGGTGAAGAAGCCCGGTCGTGTTCCCCCAAAGGTAGGTGTTTGCAGCCCCTCCGTGGTGAAGTCCCGCCGCACGGACCGGATGCGGAATTGCATGACCGCGGGGTCGGTAAGCACCCGCACCGTGTCATCCCGAACCGCGACCACGAACTCCAGGCCCCACGGCGATGACGGAGCACCCGACCCGTCGAGCGCGAAGGTGCCGGCGAGGCTGTCCACCATGTCGAAGCCAATTTGCAGCTCATCGACGACCGCGTCCCCGGTGGGATCGAACCGCAGCCAGAGCGCGCCGGCGTCGGCCGCGGCGCGCAGGGTGCCGTCGCCGGTCGCGAGCACCGGCATGATGCCCTGCCACGCCGCCGCGTGGTCGGCCGCGGTCGCGCCGGGAACCGCCGGCACGGGCTCCATCGCCAGAACCCCGTACATCTGTTCGGGATCGAGCCGGTTGAGCCAGAGCCGGTTACGATCACCTGGTACTTCGAAGTCGATCACGACCCAGTTCTTCTTGAACCACTCGTCCATCCAGGCGAAGAGCGCGCCGCCGGCCATCCCCGCTTCCGCGATTTCCCGCGTTAGTCGCGCGTCGATGGAGGCCATCGCGTCCTCTGAGTGGCCGCCGTGATGCCAGCCCTGACGCTGGAAGTGGGCCACCCCACGGCTGGCCGGCACGCCGTACTCGGCGATGAGCACGGGCATCCCCGGGTGATGCGCCTTGAGGTCCTCGAGGTAGCCGAAGTAGTTGGACGGACCCTCGGACGAACTCGCCCGCCCGTACGCCGGCTCGAGGTTGATGAAATCCGGGTAGTACGGGTACGCGTGGAACGCCGCGAACACCCCGGCCCGGAACGCCTCGGCGGGCTCGAGCCGCGTGGCGTCGAGGCTGACGATGTCGTTGTCGTACTCGCGAGGTCGCTCCAGGATCCGTTCGCCCTCTCGCTCGCGCCGCGCCACTTCCTCCGCCACGGTGGTCTCGGTGGGATGCGCCATGGGATCGAGCGTGGGCCAGTTCGTGTAGCCCACCGGCCGCTGCTGGCGGTAGGCATTCGTCTCGTACGCAACGATCGTGTCGAGCGCGCGTCCCAGCCACGCATCCATGGGCGATCCGCCCCGCACGGCGACGTACCGGCCCGCCCACACGGTGTCGGCGCGTCGCAGCCGGTTGAACGCCACGACCGAAAACGGCTCCCACTCGCGCCCGACGAGATAGGCCAGCACCCAGCGCGACACATTCGCCGTATAGTGGCCGCCCGCGTGCCCGGAACGGCGCGGGAGATCGGCACGGCCGTGTACGACGTCCACCACCCGGCGCATCTCGCTGAAGAACCCGGCCTCCCAGGTGGGGTCCCGGTAATCGTAGTGGGGCGGCAGCTCGGCCCACACACCGTGAATCAGCCGGATCGGCCGCTCCGGATGGGCCGTGTTGTGCGCATCCAGAGCCTGATAGAGATACGGTGGGTGAATCGTGTAGACCCGGATGGTGTTCGCGCCGAGTTCGGCCATGCCGGCAATCCACGCCGCGTACGTGACGGAATCCGGGAACTCGCTCGGGAACCGACCCGGCAGTGCCGCACCCAGGTTGATGCCGTTCACGTGGAACGCGTGCCAGCCGGTGGCCGTCAGCACCTCGAACCGATCACCGCGGGCGCGGGCCATGCTCTCGACCGTATCCGGCAGCACGAGCGGCGGCCGCGGGGGCGGAGGGAGCGCGCCCAGCCGGTCGAGAAACTCGAGGGCCGTGGCATTCTCGGGGTCCACCGCGCGGACAGCCGTGAACCCGCGCACCGCGTCCAGACTGTCACCGGCGCGCCACGCGACGAGTCCCAGCCCGAGGAGCGCATCGACGTCGGTTGGGACGAGTGCCAGGGCAGCGCCGAAGCGTGTCCGCGCCTCCGCCAACCGGTCACTCCGATACGCCGTGTATCCAAGGCCGATCTGCGCGGCAGTCTGACGTGGGCACCCGGCCAGGGCGACGCGGAACAGCGAGTCGGCATCCTGGATGCGGTTCTCGCGATAGTGGACCCACGCCTGTTCGACCAGCGGCCCGTACCCGTCGCACGCCGACTGCGCCGACGCGAGACCGGGACAACCGAGCACCAGGGCTCCGAGCACCAGCGCCCGCACCGGGGGCGAGGTTGTCACGTGGGCTCGACCACCACTTTCCCCATGTGATCGCCGTTCATCAGCCGCTCGAAGGCACCGCGCGCTTCCGCCAACGGGTGGACCGAATCGATCAGCGGCCGGAGATGTCCCTGGCCGAGGAGACGCACGATCTCGCGATACTCCTCGGCGTTCCCCATCGTGGAGCCAAGGATGTCCCATTGGTACCAGAACAGTCGCCGCACATCCACGGTGACCATCGGCCCCGTGGTCCCGCCACAGGTCACCACGCGTCCTCCGCGACCGAGCGCGCGCAGGGACTGCTCCCAGGTGGCCTCCCCCACGTGCTCTACGACGACATCCGCCCCGCGGCGATCGGTGTGCGTTCGCACTTCCTTGGCGACGTCCACCTGCGTGTGGTTGAGCGCCACGTCGGCCCCAAGCGCCCGGGCCCGGGCCAGCTTCGCGTCGCTCGACGAGGTGACGATCACGAATGCGCCGGCAAGCTTCGCGATCCGGAGCGCCGTGCCGGCCACACCACCGCCCACGCCCCAGATGAGCACCGTCTCCCCCGGACGGAGCCGCGCCCGCGTCATCAGCATGCGCCACGCGGTGATCGTCACGAGGGAAAAGGCGGCCGCTTCGGCGAACGACAGCGGTGGATGCGGATCGGGTGGTGTCGGGATGGGGAAGACGTTGGGTTCCGGCACCACGATGAACTCCGCCAGTGTTCCGGGCAGGTGTTCGCCCAGCAGTTGGTACTCCACACACAGCGAGTGCTCGCCGGCCAGGCACGGCTCGCAGCGGTAGCACGAAATGCCGGGATTGAACAGCACCGCATCCCCAGGCCGTACGCGCGTTACGCCGGACCCAACCGCATCGACGATCCCCGCGCCGTCTCCGCCCAAGATGTGAGGAAACGCGAGCTGCAACCCGGGGAGTCCACGCACGGTCCAGAGATCGAGGTGGTTGAGCGCCGCGGCCTTGAGCCGCACGCGGACGTCGAGCGCACCGCGGATCTCCGGCTCAGGAACGTCGGCCAAGGCCAGACGCGACAGATCGCCGTGCCCGGCAAGTACGAAGGCGCGCACTACGGGGAACGTGGGCGGCGGTACGCCGGGCTCGATTGCTCCTGACCCGGTTGCCGGGGCAGCTCGACGGGGGCGGCTCCCATCCGCACCAGATGGAGCCGGCGTTCGAACCGTCCGCCCTCACCCGGAATGGAAACCTCGAGGGCGATCTGGTCGCCCGCTCCCGATACGGCAAAGTCCGTCACCGGCAGGTCCGGAGGCGAGATCGCCTGTGGCGCCGTTCCCGCCGCAATCTGGTGCCGTACGACGATCGGCGCCGGCCGGCCACGCAGCGTGCGTTCCTGGACGAACGCGAGGGTGCCGTTTGGGAACCACGCGGGCTTGCTCTCTTTTGTGGGGGACACCAGCGCGGGAATCGGATTCCCGCCGTCCAGATCCATCAGGTAGATGTCGTAGTTCCCGTCCCGCGTGGACGTGAACGCGATGCGCTTCCCATCGGGGGAGACGGCCGGGTCGAGGTTCGCCCCCTGCGCGTCCGTGGTGAGCGCCCGCGCTCCGGTGCCGTCGGCGGCCATGCTCCACACCTGCATCCGCCCGCCGGAGGCCTGAACCACATACACGATCGCGGCACCGTCGGGCGTCCAGTCGGGGGTCAACTCCGCCACGCCCGGGGTATCGGTCAGCCGGACCGGGTTGCCACCGTCGGCGTCCGCCAGGTACAGCTCGTAGTTCCCGTCACGATCGCTGACGAACACGATGCG
>JAOUDR010000401.1 GCA_029859185.1 Gemmatimonadota bacterium | reverse complement strand
CTGCCGTTCCAGGCGTACCCCGACCTCTTCGGTGGTCTCCCGCATGGCGGTCACGAGGAGATCAGCGTCCGAGGGTGAGGTACGCCCCCCGGGCAATCCGATATGTCCTGACCAGGGATCATCTACCCGTTCGGCGCGACGGATGAGCAGGACAGATTCGGATTCCTGAGCGAGCATCACCGCCACCGCGGCGCGCGGACAGGCTTCGGCTTCAAGCCCGTCCGTGACCGTGAACTCCCTGGCGGCCAACCGCCGGGAAAGTTCGGCTAGTGACAGCCGCAGCCCCCGCCGCCGCAACCACCACCGCCGTCGCCGCCCAATGGCCTGGCCATCGGCAGGTCGCGTCCGCCGCCACGCCCCTGGGGCCGGGCAGGAACGGAGAAACGGCGTTCGACCGAACGAGATTCGCAGGCGGGACAGGCGACCCTGGCCTGCCCGCGGACGAGGCGCTCGAAATCGGCGCCGCAATCCGGGCAGTGGTATTCGTAGATGGGCATGACGGATGATGCGAGGGTGGTACGTGTCGCGTCAATGGATGGGGTGGCGGCGGGCGGGCGGCATTCGTAGGGGCCGGATGCATCCGGCCCCTACAAATGCCGCCCCATCCATTTCACCGATTCGTCGAGGACCACCGCCAGCGCCGGCGTGATGCCGAACATCGGGTGGGTGGCACCGAAGGTGTGGCCCGCACCGTCCACCGGCAGGTAGCGCAGCGCCGGGTTGCTGGCGGCCGCGTGCCGCAGTGCCTCCGCCTCCGCCACCGGCACCGACTCATCGGCGGTACCGTGCACCAGGAGCCAGGGCACCTTCACCCGTGCCGCGGCCGCCCGGATATCGAGCACCGGCCCCTCGCGCCCGATGTCGTCGAGCACATCGGGGTAGAGCGGCAGCACGTCACCGGTGCGTGCGTTCCTGATGTCGATCTGTCCGGTGCGGCGCCATCCATCCTCCTGGTCCCGCCAGCGATGCACCACCGAAATCGCGGACCATGTCACCAGCGTGCGGACCGTCGGCTCCTCGGCGGCGAACAGTATCGCCTCCCCCCCGCCCCGCGAATGCCCCAGCACGCCGAGGATGGAAGTGGGAGCCAGCCCCAGGCGGCCGTCCCCGAGCGCCGCAGAAACGCGCCGCATGTCCTCGAGGTCACCGGAATAGGTCGCATGACCGAACCGGTCGGGCCACGCGATCCGGCCATCGCTGTCCACGCCGCTGCCGCTGAGGTTGAACGACACTGCGGTGAACCCCGCCCGCGCCAGGCGCTCCGCGACGAGGGGGAACATCCCCCAGTCCTTGAACCCCTTGAAGCCGTGCACCACCAGCACCGCCGGCCGCGCGCGCTGACGGTCGCTGGTGCGCACGTCGGTGAAGATCGGTCCGAGCACGCCATCCAGGACATGCCGGGTCAGGACGGGAGTCGCCATCAGGCAACGGCTGGCTCGAGCACCACGACTTCGCCGGCCCCCGCGTCGAGTCGCGCGCGCACCCCCAGCGGGAGTGTCCACTGGTCGTCCACATGACCGATCGGAAAGCCATACGCCGCCGGGACGCCGAGCGGGCCGATGTAGGTGGTGAGCACCTCGTCGAACCCGAGCGCGCCGTCGCCCGTACCACGCTTCATGTCGGTGAACTGCCCTACGATCACGCCGGCCACCCGCTCGAGCGCGCCCAGCATCCTGAGGTGTGCCAGCATGCGGTCCACCCGGTACAGGTCCTCTCCGACCTCCTCGAGGAACAGGATGGCGCCGTCCAGGACGGGAAAGAACCTGGTGCCCGCGAGCGCCGTCAGCAGCGAGAGATTCCCGCCCACCAGCGGACCATCGGCGACGCCGCCGCGAATCGGCACGATGCGGTGCGCCCGGGGTGCGAGCACTCCCTCGGGAGGCGCCAGCCGCCCGAGTGTCCCCGCCGCCGCGGGCCTGGTCACCACGCGTTCGAGATGCTCGCGACTGAACCGGGTGAGCGGGGCTCGCGCCATCGGTCCGTGAAACGGGATCACGCCCGTCTCCCCCAGACTCGCCAGCAGAAGCGCCGTGATGTCGGAGAACCCGATGAGGGGACGGGGTCGTGCGGCGAGGGCGCCGAAGTCGACTTGGTCGAGGATGCGGGTCACGCCGAAGCCCCCACGGAGGCACCAGACGGCGTCCACGGCGGGGTCGCGCAGCATCTGGTTCAGGTCGGCGAGCCGGTCTTCGTCGTTCCCCGCGAGATACCCGTGCCGCCCCAGCGCGCGAGGGCCAGGCACCGGCTCCCAGCCGAGCCCGTCGCACAGTTCGCGGGCGCGGGTGAGATCGTCCCGTTCGGTGAGCGGTCCCGCCGGCGCAACCAGCGCCACGCGACTGCCCTTCGACAGGGCCCGCGGCCGGATCACTGCTCTAGACCCCATTGCGCCTCTGGGTATACATTGCCCCTCGGTTTCCACCCTCAGGAACCAATTTGCGTGCCTCGCACCCAACGCTGCAAACCGTCGGCCGAGCGCTCGCCGACCAGCGTCACGATATCATCACCGACTGGGCCAACTGGCTCATCGACCGGGTCACGCCCGCCTCCGCCATCCCGCGGGAGAAGCTGGAACGTGAGCTCCGGCTCCTGTTCGACCTGCTGGTCGAATCGGTCGGCCCGATGCGCCGCAGCGTGGCGGAGATCTGGTACCGCGCCTGCGAGCACTACGGACGCTGCGGCGCCGCGCGCGGCCTGGCCGCGGGCGAGATCGTCGAGGAGATCCAGTACCTGCGGGAGCTCCTCATCCGCCGGGTCGGACCGGTCCTGACCGGTCTGCGCCAGCGCCAGGCGATGTCCATCATTCTCCGCCTCAGCAGCATTCTCGACAAGGGGATCGCGGTGGCCGTGGTGGGGTACACCGACGCCCTGGTCGCCACCCTGCTCAGCAAGAACGGCGTCCCCGCGCCCGGCGGCGACGAGATCGGCAGGCAACTCGAACAGATCGAGGGAGAGCTCGCGGCGATCGTGCGGCACCGCTGATCGTGGCCATCCTTCTCCCCGTCGTCCCCTGGCTCCTGGCCGCCATCGCACTCGTCCGGCTGGGTCGCAGGCGTCCCAGACTCGATGCCAGTCCCCCCGCCACCAGCCCGCGCGTGAGCGTGATCGTCCCGGCTCGAAACGAGTCTGGGAGCATCGAGACCGTGATCCGCTCAGTGCTGGGGTCGACCTATCCGGACCTGGAACTCATCGTGGTGGACGATCGCTCCACCGATGACACCGCCGACCAGGTCGCGCGGCTGGCCCAGTCCGACCCCCGCCTCCGCCTCGTCGCCGGGGAGCAGCTCCCGCCCGGATGGTACGGGAAGCCATGGGCGTGCCGGCAGGGGTACCAGGCCGCGACCGGCGACGTGCTGGTCTTCACCGATGCCGACACCCGCCACGAACCGGCGCTCCTGGCCCACGCCGTGGGTGCGCTCCACTCGGAGTCGGCCGACCTGGTGACGATCGCGCCGCGCCAGCGATGCGTCACCTTCTGGGAACGGGTGATCATGCCGCAGATCTGGGTCCTGCTGGGACTCCGCTTCCACCCCGACACCGTCAACCGGGCGCGGCGCGAGCGCGACGTCATCGCCAACGGGCAGTT
>JAOUDR010000400.1 GCA_029859185.1 Gemmatimonadota bacterium | reverse complement strand
ACCGGTCGTAGAGCCGCACCTCGCACGGCAGCGAGTGCGTGGCCGAAACCCAGTGGATGGTCCCCTTCACCTTGCGACCGTCGGCCGCGTCGCCGCCCCTCGTGGCGGGGTCGTACGTGCAGCGCAGCTCGGTGATCTCGCCCGCCGCGTTCTTCACCACGTCCGTACACGTGACGAAGTACGCGTAGCGCAGCCGCACTTCCCTGCCCGGCGCTAGCCGGAAGAACTTCTTGGGCGGGTCCTCCATGAAGTCATCCCGCTCGATGTACAGCTCGCGCGTGAACGGGAGCTTCCGCGAACCCTCCTTTGGCACGTCGTGCGGGTAGTACGGGGCGTCCAGCTCCTCGACCTGGCCTTCCGGATAGTTCGTGATCACGACCTTGAGCGGGTTCAGCACGCAGAGCACCCGCGGCACCCGCATGTTGAGGTCGTCCCGGATGGCGTGCTCGAGTTTGCCGATTTCGACCCGGCTGTCCACCCGCGCCACGCCGACGCCGTCGGCAAAGGCGCGGATCGCCTCGGGTGTCACGCCCCGACGCCGGAGCCCGGCAATCGTCGGCATGCGGGGATCGTCCCAGCCGCTCACGCGCCCCTCGCGCACGAGCCGGATGAGCTTCCGCTTGGAGAGCACCGTGTAGTCCAGGTTCAGCCGTGCGAACTCGGTCTGCTCCGGCGGGTCCACGATCCCGACCTCGCGCACGAGCCAGTCGTACAGGTCGCGATTGTCCTTGAACTCCAGCGTGCAGAGCGAGTGGGTGATCCGCTCGATGCTGTCGGACAGGCAGTGCGTGAAGTCGTATAGCGGATACAGGCACCAGGCGTCACCGCGCCGGTAGTGCGTCGCGTGCCGGATGCGGTACAGCAGCGGATCGCGCATCAGGAAGTTGGGGTGCGCCATGTCGATCTTCGCCCGCAGCACGTGCGCCCCGTCCGGGAACTCGCCGGCGCGCATGCGGCGGAACAGGTCGAGATTCTCCTCGACCGAGCGGTTCCGGTACGGTGACTCCGTCCCCGCCCGTTGCACCGTCCCGCGCGTCGTCCGGATCTCCTCCTCGTTCTGCGAGTCGACGTACGCCTTGCCCTTCTCGATCAGGATCACGGCAAAGTCGTACAGCTGCTCGAAGTAGTCGGACGCGAAATATTCGCCCGCCCACGTGAACCCCAGCCAGCGGACGTCCTCCCTAAACGTGTCCACGTACTTCTGTTCTTCCACGAGCGGATTCGTGTCGTCGAACCGCAGATTGCACGTTCCCCCGAACTCCTCGGCAATCTGGAAGTTCAGGTAGATGGATTTGGCGTGCCCGATGTGGGCGTAGCCGTTCGGTTCCGGCGGGAATCGCGTCGCGACCCGACCGCCCCATTTGCCGGCGGCGACGTCGCGACTGACCATGCTCCGAATGAAGTCGAGACCTTCGCGGCGGGTGGGGTCCGTCATCGGGGTGGCTCCGGCAAGGTCGTGACACGTGAAACGTGAAACGTGAAACGGACGCCGCGAGGTCCGCGACCCCACGGGCCGTCGATTACCGGTGCGATCGGAGCCACACAGTTCGTTTCACGTTTCACGTTTCACGTCTCACGATGGCTGTTCTCACGTTTCACGTTTCACGTCAAGCGTCATCGCCACACACTACCAAGGAACTCTCTGATCTCCGGTACCCCACCCTGAAAGATGAGGTAGCCATCATGCGGCTCCCGCTCCGTCATGTCGCCGGCGAGCGGGGTGGTCATGAGGGTCCGCACGGCATCCGGGTCGTCGGGGTGTACACCGAGCGCCCAGCCGAGTTTGATGAAGGCAACCTCGGGCATCATGTTGGCGAGCGGGACGACGCCGAGCTGGAGGATTTCGCGGCCGGTCTCGTACACCTGCATCTGCACGAATCCCCAGAGGGTCTGGAGGGTCATGTACATCTGCACGCCGGCGTCCCGCGCACGCTCGAGCGCGGGGTAGATCTTCCGGTTCACGTGGCCCAACCCCGTGCCCGCAATGACGACCCCGCGATAGCCCTTCTCGACGACGGCGTCGAGCACGTCGGGGAGCATCCCCGGGTAGTAGTAGAGCAGCGTCGCGCGCTCGTCATAGCGCGCCTGCACGGTGACCTCGCGGTCAGCGCGGCGCGGTTGCCAACTGTCGTGGAGCGGCGTGAACGTCCCGTCCTGCACCATCGCCAGCGGGATGTCGCCGATCGTGCGGAACGTGCTGCGCGTGGAACTGTGCATCTTCCGCACGCGCGTGCCACGGTGCAGCAGGTTGTACTTGTCGGACGTGGGCCCGAACATGCACACCATCACTTCGGCAATCGGGCCGTTTGCCGCGGTCCACGTGGCCGCGATCAGATTCCGCGCCGCGTCGGACGACGGCCGGTCCGACGACCGCTGGCTCCCGACCATCACCACGGGGACCGGCGGGTTCTGGACCATGAAGCTCAACACCGCCGCCGTGTGATGCATCGTGTCGGTGCCGTGGCCAACCACCACGCCGTCATACCCGTCGCGGATCGCCTCGCCGACCTTTTCGGCGAGCACGAGGTACTGCTCGGGTCCCATGTTCTCGGAGAACACACCGAACAGCTTCTCGGTCTCGAGGTTGCAGATGTCGGCCAGCTCGGGGACGGAACCGTATAGCTCGCCGGGCGTGAACGCGGGAATCACCGCGCCGGTGCGGTAGTCGAGCCGCGAGGCGATGGTACCCCCGGTGCCGTAGAGCTTGACGCGCGGGAGTGCCGGGTCCTTGGGGAACTCCTGCTCCGGGATCTTGTAGACCGCCTCGCGGAAGCCCAGCTCCTCGACGGCGCGCACCGTGTCGTGCCGGATGCCGATGTTGTAGCCGGTGCCAAGCTTCAGGGCGAAGTGCAGCTCATCGCTGGTCTCGGAGCGCGGCAGCACCAGCCCTTCGAAGGTGCCACGCGTGGTCTCCATGCGCACCTCGCTCCACACCTTGAAACCGAGGCGCTGCATGACGGCGCGACAGGGATCGCGGTACCCGCGGTAGCGGTCGGTGCTCATCGCGCGGCCTCCGCGCCCATCGTCGCCAGGCGCTCCTCGAGTCGGCGGCGCACGTCGTGCGGGTCGGCCTGCCCCAGCGCGCGCGGCATGACCTCCCCCATGGCCCAGCGCAGCAGCGTGGCCGGTGATCGTCCGTCCATCGTGCGGGCGCGGACGACGGCATCGTCGATGAGGGCGTCGGCATCAACCACCGGCGGCGGCGCGAACGGCGTCAGCAGGTCGGCCGGTGCGGCACCCGGCTGCGTCACCGCGGCGTCCACGATGCGGTCGAGCGCCTCGGGACGCACCTCCCCCGCCCCGATCCGCGCCACGACCTCGCGCAGCACGGACCCGAGGGCTTCGGGCACGCGGATCCCACGCCGCCGGTGATACGGCAGTCGCTTGCCGAGGCTCGCGGCCAGGCGGCGCGCCAGATCACCGGCCGGGGGCGCGGCGCGGTCGAACACGTCGGCCCACGGCGCACCCGCCAGTCGCTGGGCGGCGGCGCGCGCCACCCCGAGCTCCTGATAGCGGTCGGCCCGGAGCCACGGCGCCTCGGGCAACGCGAGTCGGACGCGCTCGATGACGGCGTCGGCGATCGGG
>JAOUDR010000398.1 GCA_029859185.1 Gemmatimonadota bacterium | reverse complement strand
TCCGCGATACGGCCACCCATCAATGCCGGGCCAATGGCACGCAGCTCGAGGCGCGAGACGCTGGATGCAACGGCGGATTCGCTCGACGTCTGTGCGCCGAGGCGGTGGCCGGCACTCATGATTGCCAGGGCGAGAGAGATGACGCTGGCTTTGGCGAACACGTTCATCGGTACTTCCTCTGGATGTGGATTGGCGGGCTGATCGCTGAGCTAGCCTACGCCGCGGGGCGACCGTGCGGAAGGGTGTAGCGAACTCAGGTCTGGTCGTTGGTCGTGGCCTGGACGCGGTGGGTCCCGCGTGCCACACTTGCCGGCATGACGGCGCCTCCCGCCCTCGCCCTGCACCTGCTCGGCCCGCCCACGGTGGCCGTGGACGGCCATCCCGCGCCTCCGGACGTGCTGTGGCGGAAGCACCTGGCGCTCATCGCCTATCTTGCACTGTCACCCCACATGGCCCGATCGCGCCAGCATCTCCAGGCGCTGCTCTGGCCGGAGAAGGACACGGCCCACGCGCGGCATTCACTCAATGAGGCCGTGCGTCGCCTCAGGGCAGGCATGGGGACCGCTCGCGTGCGGTCCGAGGGCGACGCGGTGGCGTTGGACGCGCACGGCGTGGTCGTCGACGCCCTGGATCCAGCCGCCGCAGAGAGCGATGCGGAGCTGCTCGAGGGCTTCAGCCTGCCGGACGCGGCCGAGTTCGATGAGTGGCTTGCGACCGAACGCGTCGCGCTGCGAAGACGGCGGGTGGCGCACTGGATCGCGCGAGTCGCGGAGGCACTGGCCCAGCAGCGGCTTGCCGACGCGCTCGAGGATGCGCACCGGGCGCTCGCGGTGGATCCCCTGGCCGAGCAGGCGGTGGCGGCGGCAATGCGCGCGGCGGCCCTGTTGGGTGACCGGACGAGAGCGTTGCGCGTCTACCGGGCGTTCGCGGAACGCCTCGCGGCCGAGATCGGCACGCAGCCGGGCTCGGAACTCGCAGCGCTCGCCCGGCGAATCGAAGATGGCACATGGCGAGCCGCGCCGCGCGCCGCGCGTGCGAAGCCGCCGCTCGTGGGCCGAACCGTCATGCACGCCCGGGTCTTCGAGTTGGTGCGCGAGGCGCTCGCCAATCGCCCCACCGTGCTCGCGGTGGCCGGCGGGTCCGGCCTGGGCAAGTCACGCCTCCTTGACGAGATCGCCGACCGCTGGCGGCTGGAGGGTGGGACGGCCGTGATTGCTCACCCCGTCGACCAGGACCAGACCGTGGCCTGGAGCGCGATGCGCGAGCTGTTCCGGTGTGGCCTGGCGAGCGCGCCCGGTCTGCCCGCCGCGGCACCGGAGGCGCTGGCGACGCTGGCCGGGGTCGTCCCCGATCTCCCCACACCGCTCGCGCCACGCGTTCCCCGGGATGTGGCGGAAGCGGGGACGGCATTGCGGTCCGTGCTGCGTGCGCTCGCCGAGGAGGCGCCGCTCGCGCTCCTGCTCGACGGGGCCGATGCCGCGGACGGACACACGCTCGGCGCCCTCCGTGCGGCGTTGGCGGATATGCGTGACCTTCCATTGTTGGTCGTGGTCGCACGCGGATCCGCAGGGAAGACTGAGTCGGAGCTGACGGACCTCATGGCGCGGATCGGACGCGAGCTGCCTGGCGCAGCCGTTACCCTCGGTCCACTCTCGCCCGACGACACGCAGGCACTCGTCACAGCACTCGCGACGTGGTGTCCGGTGGAGTCTCAGCGTGCCCGGCTCGCCCGTCGGTTGCACTTCGAGACGGGCGGCAACCCGCTGCTGCTGATCACGCTGCTGCGTGGACTTGCGGAAATCGACGCGCTGCGAGAGGATGCGCTGGAGTGGCCGCCGCCCAAGGAGACGCTCGACGCGCCGGTCCCGGACGGGGTCCCCCACCTCGCGCAACTGGTCACCATGGCACGCGTCCGCCAACTGAACGCGTCCAGCCGCGCATTCCTCACGGCCGCCTGCATCGGCAGTCGGGTGGTGAACCCCGCCATCACTCGCGCAATGACCTCCCTCTCCGAACGCGAAGCCGATGAGGCACTGACGGACCTCGAGCAGCGTGAGTTCCTCGCGTTCGACGGGGCCCGCTACGTGTTTCCGGCACCGGTGATTGCCCGTACCATCGTCGCCGTGCTGCTCACGCCGGGAGAGCGGCACCGCCTCGAGGAGCGGCGGGCTGCATTGCTCGCCGCGGCCGACATCCAGTAGCCAGGCACAAGATCGGGGAGGGTCTCCGTTCCCTCCCCGATCCGAGCGCGACGTGTGGTGTCGGCCCTGCGTCACTTCTCGTTCTTGTAGTCCACCGCCACCACGTGGATCGAGTCCCTCTGCGTTCCCGGACTGCGCTTGGTGATCTTCTGCGTCTGCTCGGGCCTCTCCGGTCTGAAAGAGGGGCCAGTGGAAGGCTCAGCACACCCCGTGAGCATGAAGACGCCGAACACGATCCCGATCGTTGCGAGCTTCAACATCTCCCCACCTCCTGCTAAGTGAATGCCGTCTCACAATGCCTGGGGCCAAGGTAGGAGCCACCCACCCAAGTCCCGGACATCTCGGAGGGGAGTGCCGGTCAATACGATGTGAAATAATGAGTTAGCGGCGTTAGCCGTTGGCCGTTGGCCGTTTGCCGTTTGCCGTTGGCCGTTTGCAGAACGCTGCGCGTTGTCCGCCGTCCGCGCGAGCCTCGCCCTATCCCAACGCGCCCGTCGTGCCCGTCGTGCCCGTCGTGCCCGTCGCGCCCGTCGTGCCCGTCGTGCCCGTCGTGCCCGTCGCGCCCGCCGTCTATTTCAGGCGTTCCAACCGATCTGCGATGCGCGTGTTTCCGGGAAAGGCCTCGAGCAGTGCCGCGAGGGCGGCCCGTGCCGAGTCCGGCTGCTCGAGGGCGACGAACGCGTCGGCGCGGAGCAGCCCCACGCGCATCGCCACGGTCCGGTTGTCGGTTGGGACCGTGAACGTCTCGAGGGCCGTGAGTGCGGCGGCGGGATCGTGACGGTCCACCAGCTGGGACTCGATGGCCATGAAGCGCACGGTCGGGTCGTCCCCAAAGCGGCGGCCCATCTCCGCGAACAGCTCCGCGGCCGCCTCGTCCTTGCCCTCGCGACGGTCGAGCGTGGCGCGCTGGTACAGACCCGCGAGCAGCAGGCGATCCACGTCCGCCGGATCGCCGGATCGGGTCCCGACGCCGCCGGCATACGAATACACGATGTGACCGCCGTGCTCGCCCGTTTCGTAGATGAAGAACAGGCCTGCCACCCCGACCGCCGCCGACCCGAACAGAAGGAAACGGTGCCACGCGCGCCGGCGGAACGCGAGCGCCGCGATCTCGAGCACTGCCACCCCAAGGAAGAGGTTGCGGGTGCGCTCACCCCACTCCTCGTGCTCCATCACGGCGGCGCGGGCGCCGGGGATCCGCTCCGCGGGCCCGTGGGCGTCCGTCCCCGACTTCACCGCCGCCACCGCCGCCAGCGTTCCGGCCAGCAGCAGGACCGTGGCCGCCGGCCCGGCGAAACTCACCTTGCCCGTCAGCGCAACCAGGCGGAACGCCACTCCCGCGATGAGCAGGGCGACGACGAAGTGGACGATCTGCGGGTGGAAGACT
>JAOUDR010000399.1 GCA_029859185.1 Gemmatimonadota bacterium | reverse complement strand
CGATCGCGACGTCCCGCGCACCCGGGATCTCGAGGATGGACGGCGCGCGGTAGTCGTCGAACGTGATCTCGCAGTACGGGTTGTCGTACGCGAGGACGATGTCGTGCCGTCGGCAGATGTCCACGATGTGGACGAGATACTCCCATGGCGCGATCGCCGAGGTCGGGTTGTTGGGGTAGTTCAGGACGACGAGCCGCGTGCGCTGGAGTTGTTCCTCCGAAACGCTCTCGAGATCGAGCAGGAAATCGTTTTCCGGACGGAGCGGACACACCAGCGGCTCCGCGCCGGCCAGAATCGCGCCGCCCACGTACGGCGTGTACCCCGGCTCGGGCACCACGTACAGGTCGCCCGGGTCGAGCAGCGCGAACGGCAAGTGGGCAAGCCCGTCCTTCGACCCCAGCAGCGGCAGGACCTCGGCGACGGGATCCACCGCGATGGCGAAACGTCGTCGCATGTATCCGGCGATGGATTCCCGCAGGCGCATCAACCCGGTCTGGAAGGCGTATCGGCTGTTTCGTGGATCACTCGCGGCGGCCGCGAGCGCCTCGACTGCCACCGCCGGAGGAGCCAGGTCGGCGTCCCCCGCGCCAAGATCGATGACGTCCCGCCCCGCTGCCATGAGCCGCCGTTTCGCGGTAGCAATCCGCTGGACGGCGTACGCCGGCAACTGGTCCGACCGGGCGTTGCCGAACCTCATGCGGGCGCCCCGATCCCGTGCCGCGCGAAGAACTCTTCGACCGCGGTCCGCACGGTGGGCCATGGCCCGATGACGCGCTCGGCCGGTGGCAGCGAGGAGAGCAGCAGCGGTCCGTAGCGCTTCGTCACCACGCGCGAGTCCATCAGCACCACCACGCCGACGTCGGAGGTCGTCCGGATCAACCGGCCGAACCCCTGCTTGAGCTTGAGCGCGGCCTGCGGCACCAAGTAGTGCATGAATCCATCCTGCCCCTCCGCTTCCAACCGCTCGAGTCGGGCAGCCGTGAGCGGCTCGCTGGGGACCTTGAACGGGAGCTTGGCCAGCACCAGGGCCCGCAACGACCTCCCCGGCACGTCCACCCCTTCCCAGAAGCTATCAGTCCCGAACAGAATCGCCGAGCCCGCGTCCCGGAATCGGCGCAGGAGCAGGTCGCGGGGGGCCTCACCCTGGACCAGCAGCGGCCACCGCCCCGCGGTTCCGGCCCGCACGGCACTGGCCACCCGCCGGAGCGCCGCGTGGCTCGTGAAGAGCACGAACATCCCACCATCCGACGCGTGCGCCAACTCCATGATGACCGTTACCAGGGCCCGATCGTGAGCGACCTGATCCCCTCGGGGGTCGGCGAGGTCGGTGGGCACCCCGAACAGGCACTGCGCAGCGAAATCGAACGGCGACGGCAGTACCTCCTCGTACCGAATCCGCGTGGGCGGCAACGTGAGCCCCACACGACTCCGGTAGAACCCGAAGTCGCCGCCCGTGGCCAGGGTGGCACTGGTCACCACGACGGTCTCGATCCGGTCGAACAACGACTCTTTGAGGATCGGCGCCAGATCGAGCGGGACGGCCGCGAGTGCCACGGGAAACGGCAACTCGCCCTGGGGCTTGGATCCCCGCCGCTCGATCCACCGCACGATCGGCGTTCCCGCCTGTGGCCGCAGGGCGAGCAGCAGGGCATCGCTCGCGGACTGGAGACGGCGCACCACGGCGCGCAACTCGCCCAGGAGCTGAGAGCGGCGGTCCGGCTCTTCGCTCAGCTCGAGCCGGTCGGCGACGAGCTCCACGCCGTCGCGCAAGCGCGCGAAGATGCGCAGCAGGCCATCGAGCGCCACATCCAGGCCCGCGGTCCAGATGGGATCGTCGGCGAACACGTCGGTGAGGCGGAGCTCCCCGGCGGTCTGCGCGGTCAGATGCTCGGCAAGCAGCCGGAACACCGCCGTCGCCCGGCTCCGCGCCTCACCCACGTCCGGCAGCAACTCTTCGCGGATGAGCGTGACGGACGCCCCGCTCAGCAGGTCGTCGAGCTGCGTCAGCTCCGCCAACAGCGTCGGGAGGAGTCCCTTGCCGTTGCGCTCGAGCCGGCCGAGCAGCCGGATCACACCCCACGAGGTGACCTGCGCGCCGAGGTGCTGAGCGGCGGTGTCTTCCAGGTGGTGTCCCTCGTCGAGGATGAGCCGCCGGTACGGGGGCAGGACGGCCGCATCCTGCCAGTTCTCCTGCGCCCGTCGTACGGCCAGGTCGGACGCGAGGAGATGGTGATTCACGATCACCACGTCCGCATCCGCCGCCCGCCGGCGCGCCTCGAACAGAAAGCAGCGCTCGAAGTGCGGGCACTTGAGCCGGGGACAGAGATCGGGCTCCGCGCTCACCTCGTCCCACACTTCGGATGGGGGCTGCTCCGTCAGGTCCGCGAGCGAGCCGTCGGTCGTTTTCCGGGCCCATGCGGCAATCCGATCGAGCTCACCGGCCCACGTGTCCTCGACGAGTGAGATCTGACCACCGATTGCCAGGTCGAGGCGGGCGAGACAGACATAGTTCCGCCAACCCTTGAGCAAGGCAAACGTCGGCGTCTCGCCCCGGGAGGCAAACGCGCGCGCGAGCAACGGGAGGTCCTTCCCGTCCAGCTGCTCCTGGAGGTTGATCGTGTTGGTCGACACGACCGTGCGCTCGCCGTTTTCGCGCGCCCAGCGGATGGCCGGCACCAGATACGCGAACGATTTCCCCACCCCGGTGCCGGCCTCGAGGAGTCCAATCCCGCCCTCGTTGTAGAGATCGGCCACGAACGCCGCCATGTCGCGCTGACTTGGCCGGTCCTCGTAGTGGCCGAGCACCGCGGAGACGGGACCCCCCTCCCCGAGGAGCGCCGCCACGTCAACGGCATCGAGGGTCACCCGCACGCGCGGCCGCGGGATCTCCACCACCACGTACAGCTCCGTCGCGTCGTTCGACACGATGCCGAAGCCCACGCCCGCGTCGTGCAGCCGGGCCGCGACCGTCAGGTCGGCCTGCGACGGCTCCAGCACGCCGCTCGGGTGGTTATGCAGCAGCATCTGTCCGCGCTCCGCCGCGCCGGGGAGCGCGAGCACGGCGTCGATCGTTCCGCGGGCAATGACCTGGACGGCCGCCACCCGACCCTCCGCGTCGAGGTCCCCGACGAACGAGACCTCCCGACCTCCGGCCGCGGCA
Source organism: Gemmatimonadota bacterium (assembly GCA_029859185.1). GTDB lineage: Bacteria > Gemmatimonadota > Gemmatimonadetes > Gemmatimonadales > GWC2-71-9 > JAOTWJ01. The sequence continues at coordinate 428 of JAOUDR010000399.1, read as the reverse complement.
ATCTCTTGCGCGATCCGGTCCTGCACGACCGGCAGGAGACGGCTCATGTCTTGAGCTCGCGCTTCTTTGCCGCGGGAAACAGGACGTTGTTGAGCACCAGGCGATACCCCGGGGAGTGCGGGTGTAGCGAGAGGTCCGTCGGTGGGTCACCGATCTGATGTTGCGGGTCCTCGGGGTCGTGCCCGCCGAAGAACGTCCACGTGCCCTTGCCGAAATCCCCGTGGATGTACTTGACCCAGGGTGCGCCCGCTTCATCGGCAAGCACGGTGACACCCGGCTTCAGGCGATCGCGCCGGAACGACGTCGTGAGCCCGTAGAAGTCGGGCAGCACGTCACGGTGGCACTGGACGAGCATCGTCGGGACGGGATCGATCTTGGCCGAGAAGGCAAACAGCGTGTAGGCCCCGAGCTGCTGGCGCCGCCCCGGG
>JAOUDR010000397.1 GCA_029859185.1 Gemmatimonadota bacterium | reverse complement strand
GCGTCGTTGAAGCGGATCTCCGCGGGAGGATCGCCGCCGTCGAAGGCGCGCCCGCCGTCGAGTACCTGCATCTCCCGCTCCGGAAACATGCCGAGAAACTCGTCGCCGCCGAGCTGTGCGAGCGACGCGCCGGCGTCAAAGTGAGGCGTCCCGGTCCCCGTGACCTTATCCCCATCCCCGCAGGAAACCATCAGCGACAGCCCCAGCGCAACGAGTCCGACGTGGAATATCCGGTGAATCATGGGCTTCATGGAGATCCTCCTGTGTTCTGATTCCAGGTGGTCAGGCATTGGCCTCAATCCTGACCATGCCACGCGGGCCTCGCTCTACCTGCACGTTCATTCCCAGGCTCCGAAGCATCTGCTCGACCGCCGATGGTGCAATCCTGAGCTTACGATAGCTGCTTATGCTCATCTGCCATTGTCCGTCGCGACGATCATGGACGATATCGTGCACCTTGATGTGTCGAGGTTCTTCCTCCAGGAAGCAGGTCAGTATCCGCGTGTCGTCGCTTCGGACCTGAATGAATCGCCCGTCTCCTGCGGCCGCGGTGCTGTAGTCGCGGAACGTGGCAACGAAACGGCCCTTCGGGGAGAGGCTTTGGGCAACGCTTTCAAGTAGCACCTGGACCTGTTCGAAGCTCTCCAGGTGCGTGAGCGTGTCGCCCATGCAGATGATCAAGTCGGAAGGATCTGGCACCAACGCCCGAAATTCCAGGAGATTGGCCTCGATGATTCGGACGGGCAGCCCCGGCGAGTGTTCCTGGAGGACGCTTAGCAACAAGGGAGATTGATCGATAGCGACGACCTGGTAGCCACCCTGGGCGAGGGGAATGCTGTGCATCCCGAGTCCCGCGCCCAGGTCGATGGCCAATCCACTTCCCGGAAGCAGCGCGGCAAGGTCCGCTTTTCCCTGGCTGACGGCGCTCTCGATTCCACCGACCATCCACAGATAGATCGGCGCCAGGTGATTCGCGTAGTGTTCGCTCACTGCGGCCATTGGTACACCGGCCGGCCACTCACGCGGCAATGTCCGCATAGGCAGGAAGTGGCCGCGTGAGCCGCTTCACGACGTAGATGAACACGCCGGTCAGCAGCAGGTTGAGTGCCAGACTCAACATTGCAACCGTCACAATGGGCCCGCCGATTCCGTAACTCAGCGAGATCACCAGAACGCCCGCGCCCACCTCGCCGCGGGGCCACATACCGATTGCAACCGCCAGTCGCTCGCGCCAGTGCGCCTCCTTCCTGTAGCAAAACGCCGGAAACATCTTTCCGAGATTGATGAGGACGGTGAGGATCAGGACGTGAGCGATCAACGCTGGCCAGGCCATTGCCGGCTGCGCGGCAGTCAAACGTCCGATGTCGCGAGCCTTCCCAACTTCGCCAGCTATGCCCTCCGCCGCAGGAGCCCCCCCGGCATGAAGCGTGGGCTCGACCGCCGCCGCCGTCGCTCCGCCCTGCACGGCGAGGTCCGCATTGAGAATCTTCGGCATGGAGAGCCCCACAAGGACCATGAAAACGGCGGCGATGACAGTCGCCACACGCTTCTCCGCGGGCGTCTCGATCTCCGCGTGCAGATGCGCCTCGCCGTCGACTGCGCTCTGGCTGTGACGCGGATACGCCATGATGCAGCCGAGCACAAAGGCCGGGAGCAGCACTTCGATGTGTATCGGGACCGACTCGTCGATCAACTTGGAGCCCTTGTAGACAAGCTCGCTGCCGAGAGCGATTCCAGCGGCGTAGCAAATTACCCACGGCCACGTCACGGGGATGCGCACCCTGTGGAGAAACACGTAAGCAATCGCCAGCATCGCCGCCATGATCACCACGATCAGTCCAAGCTGCCAGGCGAGTCCGACCATCAGCATCTTGAGCGGGATCATCAGCAGCACCGTATCCAGATCGTCGAAAATCGCGAGGATACGGGCCTTGTGGAAGAGCCACGTTGTGCCCAGGCCCGCCGCGGCAAGCATCGCAAAGAGCACCCCCGCCGACGTCGGTGCCGCGAACCGGCCGGCCAAAAGCGTCTCCTGCCACGCTGCCATCGTCTGCCACGTATCGGGCGGAAGCAGCACGAAAACAAAGTAGGCCGTGGCGAACAACCACGGAAAGCTCGCAGCCGTCAGCGCGACGACATAGTCCCAGCCGTACTGTCTGAGGTTGGACTTGTCGATGTTGAACTCATAGCCGACGCGAATCATGATGAACGAGAGACCGGTCATCGTCAGGACGCGTATCACATCGCCCACCGAGGCGTATGTGGCGCCGACGATGCCTGGCAGCCACTGGGACCCGAAAAGCCCCAGGAGCAACAGGATGGAGAACAGCAAGACCTTCAGCATGGCGTCACAGACACTCCTTCGGTTGCGAGTCGATGCTCTGCCATTATTGAGGCGGCCTGGCGGTCAGCGCCATGGGTTAGAACTATGTAGCTCACGATCTGTTTTCGCTTCCTCGCTGTTTCTCAGCCAACTACAAGGCCGGTGAAACCCTGCCGGTCAACGCGCGTGAGTGGGCCCATCCAAGCGTCTGGAGGTCCTGGCAGCATGAGTTTCGACCTTGCGATACCCAGCCCATTGCAGCCTCTCCGTGGCGAAATCACATGACACTGGAGTTAAGCCACGAAGCTCCGACCTGGCCGAGGCTTCGTCAGCTTCAACTCCTTGTCCGGCGGCCTCGCCGCACCCGGCGAGAAGCTCGTCACGCGACCTTGGTACGTCGGCTCATGATCAACCACGCCAAGTACCCCGCCGCCGCGACATCGTACGCCAGACAGAATGCCGGCCACCAGCGCGGGACTCCTGGATTTGATATGAAAGCGCCGTGCACCAGATCGAACACGCCGTGCCCGCCCAGCGCGGCGACAACTACCCACAGCGATGAACGGAATCCCAGCACCGCGAGCGCGATAAACCCCACGCCGACGATCGACTCAACAACGAGAGCTCGGGTCGATCCTCCCATTACCGCGAAGAGGGAGTACAAGGACGCAATCACGATCGCGACAGTCGGATAGAACGCCCGGTCTCGATCCAGTCTGACCACCGTGGCGAACACCCCGACAGCGAAGGCGAGACACGCTCCGACTATTGCAGGCGTTGCCACCCTGAGCCTCCTCCTGCGGTCCAGCCGTCCCTCGCTCTGGCCGGAAACGCTTCGCACGCCCAACAGGTCCGCCGAACGTCTGCTTCACCTGCAAAGACGATTGGCGCGGACCTGGCGTCAGCCAGGTGCGTGACAAGCGGCTTTGTCTGGTGCAAATTCTTGTTAGGTATACAGCCCCTCATATAGCCGGCGGCTTTCCTCCTCAGTTATCTGGACTCCACGTTCTCCGACAAGTATTCGCCTGAGTTGTTCTGAATCGCCGATTTCCTGCCTCCGGGTACTGTACTTTGTGATCACCCAATACTCCAAATCACAACGACCACGATGACCGCGCGCTGCTCCGCACACCCGAGGACTCGAAGGGCAACTATCCATATCCACCTTCCGGCCAGTAGAGAAGGAAGCCCGCCAACACTATGACCGCGATGGCCGAGAGCCCGGCATACGTCTTGTTGAGAGCCCGAAGATCACAAAGCCTGCCCT
>JAOUDR010000396.1 GCA_029859185.1 Gemmatimonadota bacterium | reverse complement strand
CCGGCCACGTGCAGGCTCGGAATCCCAAACAGCTCGTCGGCCTCGCTGAGTCGCGCGTAGTGTTCCAGCAAACGGTCGTTCTCGTCGGCGAGGTACGACACGCGGCGCGAGCGCCAGAACGCGTCCGCCCACCGGGCGCGGACGGCGGCGGGCTGCTCGGCGAGCGCCCGGGTCTCGGCGAGCGAGAGGACGGACTCCGGATCCCGGTACCACCACTGGACGGTGTCCGGCATCAGCGCCAGCGCGGAGTCGAAGAGGTGCGCCCCGTCGGCTAGGTTGCCCATGCGCACGGTGGCCACCGCCAGCAGCACGAGCGGACGGTAGTCCTCCGGCAGTGCTCGACATGCCTCGCGGGCCAGCCGGTCCAGCGTGGGCCAGTCGGCCTCGAAGACCAGCTCGGACGCGAGGGCACGATAGGGGAGCCAGGACGCCGGCTCCAGCGCGATCGCTTCCCGGAAGTGGGTCTCGAGATCACGGCGCGCGTCCCGCTTCAGATGCGCGTTGAGGTGGAAGTAGTCGTCCATGATCGACTCGAACTGCTCGGCACACGCCACGTTTGCGTCCACCGGACTGGGCCGCTCATTTCTCGCGGCGGCTGCGAGCGCGCCGGACCCCATGCCACTCATGGCAATCAAGTCCTGCAGGTAGTCCTCACAGGCCCACCGCCCCTCCGACGTCGGCGAGAGCACGCCAAAGCTGCGCCAGTCGCGCCAGTCACTCTGGGCCAGTCGTCCCGACAGGTACGCGGCCGCGGCCCGCTCCCGGGCGCGGGCCGGTGGCTCCACCTCCGACAAGGTGGCCCGTCCCCGTTCCAGCAACCGTCTTGCCGCCGTGTGCATACCCTGTTGGTACCGCAGGTACCCGAAGGCGAGGATCAGCCGGGGCCCGAGCCCCGAGCGTTGGATGACGGACTCCAGCGCCTGCTGGGCGCGCAGCCGCTCCTCCCAATGATCCGATCCGGGCATTGTCAGGAACGCGCGCAGGTAGGCGGCCACCATCGGCCCGCACTCGTCGGGCCGCGCCTCCAACGAGTCACGGAGCGCGATGGTATCGGCGCGGGAACCCAACGTGATGCCATCCAACGCCCGCCATTCCTGCGTGCACGGGGGCATCACGGGCGCGTGGGGCGCTATCGAGAGGAGAAGCGTGAGTACGAAGACCACAGGACCTCCACCGCTCAATCCGCGTCAGCCCATACAGACGCCTTTGGGCTCCAACACTCGGTACAGCACGATATACTCGGCCCCGACGACTTGACGCATGATGATGTGCTCCGGGAATGCACAGCCAAGAACCTCAACTGGATCGGGCATCGTTGTTGCTCGTCGTGCGCCGTCGCGCAGATCCAGGACGACCAGCATGGCGTCGAAGGAAGCCGGGCGAGACACGGACAGCAATAGCAACTGTGCACCCAGCGGGACTGTGCCTGTGATCTCACGCACGCGCGTGCTACGAGCCATCTGAACACCACCCGGCCCCGCCCACAGCACGGCAGTGTCTGCCGCTGGGACTAGGTCGGAGAGGTCCATCACTGCCGTCAACTGCAAGTTCAGATCGTAGAGTTCGACTTTGCCCGGATTCCGCTGGATCGCGACAACTCCAATGGAAGGCTGTGATCCGAGCACCGCCCCACCGAACTGCCGGAACAGAATCGTGGGTCGGTCTGCAGGCCAACGTCCGCCACTCTCCAGCACTCGAAACCGAGGGGACACCAGGTGCAGCGTCGTCGAATCCCGAAGGGAAAACGCGGACACGACATGCGCGCCGGTTGGCAACCGCAGCGCCGCCCTCGGGTACTCGAGATGTCGTGGCAGGTCGAGGCGCTCAATGACGCTACCGTCGATGCTCAGGATCGTCGTACTGCTGCTCGCCATGTCAAGAACGCCGATGAGATTGTCTGGTTCGACCCAGAATAGACATGTGGGTGAAAGGAATCGCCCCGGCGATCTGCCTATCCCAAACCCCAGAGTCTTGACGAAGCGCCCGTCGGATGCGAACACCTGGATCCTGCCGTGCCCGGCGTCGAGCACGAAAATACGGTGCGAGCTATCAACCAAGACTGATCGCGCATCCCAGAAACGTGCGGGGTCTTCGATCGCGGTGCTGTCCGGTGATCCGATACGGAGAACCTCTTGGAGCCTGAGCCCTGGAGGTGCGCCGGGGGAGACCCCTTGCGCTACTAGGAGAACGGGAGTCGCAAGAAGCCCGACAAGGGCGCATGGAAGGAGCCGCGAGCGCATTACTCAGTTCCCAGAATCGGATCGTTGTTCGGCTTGCTGAACTCCAGGGGGTCCGGCAACTTCCGGATCAAGGAGCTCGATCCCACGATATTCTCCTAGTCGACCCTCGAGGGCCGATGCGGAATACACCCGGCCAATCACGTTGCCATGACAGTCATGCAGATCCCAGGTGATGGACCGATCACGCGGTACGCCACTGATTGAGGCGTACGTGAGGACAGCTTCCGGGCGCCACGCCAGCCCCTCCGGATCGAAACAATTACCCCACTCCCAACAATGTCCATACTGGATCGCACAGTTCTTGGAGCCCGACTCGGCACCCTTACACTGCACTATCACACCATTGTCACAGAACACGCATGAAAACTGCGCTTCGGCAGTGGTGGGGGCCAGAGTAGTCCCGCCAGCCGTGATCGCCATCACGACGCAACAGATTCGAAGCAACCTCATGATGTCCCTGCTGTGGGTACTGTCGAAACCCGCAGCTCCTTCCCGGCCCGCATATTCCCGCCATTCGCCGCCTTCCGGCTATCGTTGGGTAAGGCGGAGGCACCTCACTCGGCGCCATCAGCCATCCCTTTATTCTCTTCCCAGCCTCCCCACTTCGCTCTTTGACCGGGCCGGGTGGTCAGTGGTCCCGCGGATCAGTAGTCCCGCGGACAACCCTTGAACCCCGGGGGAAGCACGTCAAGCTACCGGAGGTAGTAGGGGGTCCGAACAGTCGCCGAAGAACCCGCGTCTTTTCTGGAAGGTAGGGGGTTTGGCTTATGACCAATCTCATGCCAGCTTCATGATCATTGAATCCGCGTTGATCGCGGCTGATTGCCGCTTCCGCGCATGGGCTACGCTTGCTTCGACTCTTGGGATCCGCCACGGCTGGTCACGCCGCGCCGTGAGGCCCCGCTTCTGATCATCAGGCGGATGACGATCGCGCTGGCCTGGGGTGCAGGCTTACCGGCTGTTCCCGAGCCAGTACCCGACACCGCCCCCGATCCCCAGGAGGGTCGCGACCCACGGGACGGACGGCGGGTTGATCGAGAAGAACCGCCACGCTGAGGGCGGGGGATGGCAGAAGCGGGGGTCATGCGCGGCCCGCGAGATCTCGAACGGCCCAGGACAGCCCCGCGATCGCCACCGCGGCATCGCGACCTTGACACTCGAAGCTGACCCCCGAGGGCGATCGGTGCCCGGATCACCCGCCGGTCCCACGTGGTCGGGAGCGGGGGTGGACGGAGGGCGGTGGCACCGGTCACGGTGACCGTCGCCTCGACCCGGACGCCCGCGAGGCTGTCGCCTCGAGGACCCCGGTGGCCACGATCGTGGCGTCGTTGGGTGCCGCCGCCAAGCCCAGC
>JAOUDR010000395.1 GCA_029859185.1 Gemmatimonadota bacterium | reverse complement strand
GACCACGATCACCACGGTTGCCGCCAGTCCCGGGGACATCCGGCGCCGCAGCCAGGTATTCAGGGGCGCGAACAGCGCAACGATCACGGGCGCGCCCACGAGACCGGTGGCATACGGTGCCATCGCGGCCGCGAGTCCGATCCCGAGCACCAGAATGAGGAGCGCCGCCCGCTGTCTGCGGGTGTCCAGCAGGGCCATGGCGCGGAACATAAGCCGCGCCGGGACGGCGGGCTAGCTTGCAGGGGGTCCTTCAGGCGGAGTCGACGTGAAGCTCTCGCAGGCGATGCTCCACGAGGCGGCCACCGTGGTTCAGGCGGTGGTGCCAGCTACTCCACAGCGCCGCTGGCCGCTGCTCGAGCAGCGCGTTGGCTGCGAGCTCTGGGTCAAACATGAGAACCATGCCCCCACCGGTGCGTTCAAGGTCCGAGGGGGGATTACGTACGTCCGCTCCCTCCTGCACCGGGAGCCGTCGGTCAGGGGGGTCCTGGCCGCCACCCGGGGCAATCACGGGCAGAGCGTCGCGTTCGCCGCGGCTCGGGCGGGGCTCCCCGCGGTCGTCGTGGTCCCGCATGGGAACTCGCGCGAGAAGAATGCGGCCATGCGGGCGTTCGGCGCCGAGTTGGTCGAGCATGGTCAGGACTTCCAGGAGGCGTTCGAGTACGCGAGTCGCCTGGCTGAGGAGCGAGGCCTGCACTTCATCAGCTCGTTCGACCAGGGACTCATCGTGGGCGTGGCGACCTATGCCCTCGAGTTGTTCACCGCCGTTCCCGATCTCGACGCGGTCTACGTGCCGATCGGCATGGGGTCTGGGATCTGCGGGGTGATCGCGGCGCGTGACGCGCTCGGGATTCGCGCGCGGGTCATCGGCGTGGTCTCCGAGGTGTTGCCGAGCTACCAGCTTTCCTTCGAGCAGGGAGCGCCCGTGTCCACGCCGCCCGCCGCGACGATCGCGGACGGCCTGGCCTGCCGCGTTCCCAACCCCGAGGCGGTGGCGGCGATCCGGGCCGGGGCGGACCGGGTGGTGGCGGTCGGCGAAGCGGCCATTCGCGACGCCATGCGGTATTACTTCACCGACACGCACAACGTGATCGAGGGGGCCGGGGCAGCACCCCTCGCGGCGGTCCTCGCCGAACGGGACGCCGTTCGCGGGAAACGCGTCGCCGTGGTGGCGTCAGGTGGCAACGTGGACGCAGCAGTGTTTGCGCAGGTCCTGCAGGGAGACTGACCGGGACAGAATGCAGAATGCAAAATGCAGAGTGCAGAGTTGGCGGACCATTCTGCACTCTGCACTCTGCACTCTGCATTTTCACTCTGCACTCTTCATTCTGCAATCTGCACCCTATATCGGCAGCCTTCCGCCGTCTGCGTATCCGGTCAGCTCGACGTACCCGCGACCCAGGACGCCGCCCTGGGCATCGTGGACCGTCACCGCGCCTTCCCAGTATCCCAGGCCGGGCACCACGCGACTCACGTTTTCCTGGGCCGCGAGCAGCGGTCGGACGTCGAGTGCGAGATCCCATGCGGGGAGCGTGATCCGCCACCGCGCCGGGTAGTCGGCCCCGGTCGCCTGACTCCGCCACCGGTCGTCCACCGTCAACGCCCACTCCCCACTGGCGAGGTAGGTCGGTTCGCCCGTGGCGCTCACGAACGTCCCGCGCGCATAGTCGCCGGCGCCATCCCGGCTGCGGAGGCGGTAGAGCATCACCTCGCGGCCGTCGTCGAGCTGCAGGCTGAACCAGTCCCAACCGCTCTGTCCTTCGGCGAGCTGATTCGAGCCGAACTCCTTGTCCATCCAGCTCGTCCCGGAGACCGTGAGGGTGTCGGTGCCGACGACCACGTGTCCGTCCGTCGTGAGCCGGGTCAGGCTGTAGTACTGACTCGCCGCGTTGGGGCCGACTCCCTTTCGGCTGTAGCCGTTGGGGCCCTGAAAGACGAGTGGCTTGCTGGGGTGGGTAGTGAGAGACAGGGCGATCCGTTGGCGCTCGTCGCTCGCCGCGATCGTGAAGCCTCCATCGGTCCAGGCCAGCGTCCAGGGCGTCGCCGTTCCCGCCGGGCCGCGACTCCAGGCCACGAGCGTGTCCCCCGCCGTCGGAAAGCCACCCAACAGGGGTGACGCCCGGTACAGGATCTCGCTGAAGACATGGCGTCCAGACGACAGGTCCGAAAGCGCGAGATGGCCCATGACCAGGTCCTGCGCGGCCCAGCCTGACACGAGCGGCGGTCGCTCGGCCAGCAGGCCGATCCGAAAGAAGGTGAATTGGTAGCCGAACCGAGGAGCCCGCGACCCCTCCGGCGTGAGATGCCCGGTGAAGTACCACCATTCGGTCTTGTAGCCGGGGTGAGACCAGTGGTCGCGTGGAAAGCTCCACGTGTAGGCGGAGTCGGCGGGAAGCCACTGCGCGATGGGCGCGACGGGCGCGATGGGCCGGACGGGCCCGATCACAGCGACGATCGCGGCAGCGACCAACAGGAACGCTGCCGCCCTGCCGCCCTGCCGCCCTGCCGCCCTACCGCGCTGCCGCGCTGCCGCCCTGCCGCCGTCGTCAGACATCATCACGCGACAGCTCCGCGGCCGTCGTCCGGCTCGCGCGCCACGCCGGGTACAGGCTGGCCAGGGCGGCGGCGGCGAGGATCGTGACGGCCTGCCAGGCGAGTGCACCGGCAGGCACCGCCACCTGGATGGTCCAACCGAAGAAGGAGCGATTGATGACGAAGATCAGGATCGCGGCCAGCAGGCCCCCGCCCACCGCGCCAAGCACGAGGCCGAGCAGGCCAATGCCGGTTCCCTCGATCAGGAACAGCGCGAAGATCTGTCGGGTGTGCGCCCCGAGCGCGCGATACAGGGCAAGCTCGGAAAGGCGCTCCCGGGCCAGCACGAGCAACGTGAGCGTGATGCCGCAGACGGCGATGAGCAGTGCCATGGCCTGGAGGATCCGCGTGATCGCGAATGTCTGCTCGAAGATCGTGAACACCTCGGCTCGCAACGTTCGGTTGCTGCGGAGCACGAGTGGCGCCCCGGGAAACCGGGCACGGATCTCGTCAACGACGGCGTCGGCCTCCCGGTCCGGCTCGAGGTAAAGCGCAATCGAGTTGACCGGTCCGGCGCCAAACGCCGTCGCCAGCGTCGCGATGCTCATGATCACCGTGCCGTTCTCCGAGCTGTAATCGTAGTACACCCCGGCAATCGGGAATCGCTGCTCGCCGGTCGGCGTGAACAGTGGCAGCGCATCCCCCGGGCCGAGCCCCGTCTTGCGAGCGAGTGGTTCGCTGATGAGCACGGCGCCTCCCAAGTGGACCGCCGCGAGCGCGGAGTCTCGCTCGCCCGCCACCAGGGGGAACCGACTCTCACCGAAGGGGATGCCCATCTCGACCCCGGCAAGCGCGACCCGGCGGCTGCCCGAATACGCCGGGAATCCGCGGAGTCGGTCCACTGCCCGGACACCGGCCAGTTGCGCCACGGCCTGCTGGAACGTGTCGTCGAGGGTTGCGTCATCCCCACGCCCGCGCCACGACTGGGTCGTGATGTAGACGTCGGCCCGGAGAGAGCTGTTCACCCACACGGCGAGCGTGTCTCGGAAGCTGCCGATCATCAAGGT
>JAOUDR010000394.1 GCA_029859185.1 Gemmatimonadota bacterium | reverse complement strand
TGGGTCCGCCAACGCGGGGGAAGCGGTGGTCGAGGTCCCGGTCTCGGCGGATTCCGTGGCCCGCTTCTATCGGCAAATCTTCGTCGACCGGTCATGGGATATCCGCGGTGACGCCACCGCGCCCGACGGGTACGTGACGCTGCATGCCCGCTCGCCCGAAGGCCGACCGGTGTGGGTCATGATCCGGCCGCTCGCCGTGGACCGGGCGGCGGTCTCGGTGATCGCGACCACCCCCGACTCCGCCGCCGCCCGCCGCTGACCGACGTCGCGGGTGCCCGAGTAGCCGGGTCCTCCGGGCGGGTCCTCGGCGCGTTCGGGGTGCTCTGTGTCGTGTGGGGATCGACCTACCTCGCCATCCGGATCGGGGTTACCGAGTTCCCACCCGCCCTGTTCGCCGGTGTCCGGTTCCTGATTGCCGGTGGGCTCCTGCTCGGGGCCGCCCGGCTGCTCGGGCGTCGCCTCCCGGCCCGCCGCCGCGACTGGGTGACCAATGCCGTGGTAGGGTGCCTGCTCCTGTTCTGCGGGAACGGCCTGGTGGTCTGGGCCGAGCAATTCACGCCCTCCGGCGTCGCCGCGATCTTCGTCGTCACGGTGACCCTCTGGCTCGCGCTCTTCGATGCCGTGATCCCGGGAAGCGCGGCGCGCCCGACCTGGCGACAGGTCGCCGGACTCTTCGTGGGGTTCGGAGGAACACTGCTGTTGGTGGACGCCGACCTGGGCGCGCTCCGCGAAGCTGATTGGCGTGGCCCGCTCGCGCTCACCACCGCTGCCGCGGCGTGGGCGCTCGGTTCCGTGTTCTCCACGCGCCGCCCGTCCGAGGCGAGCCCCGAGATCAACTCCGCCCTTCAGATGCTGACCGGGGGGGTGCTGCTGACCGTGCTTGGGTTCCTGCTGGGGGAGGTCGGCCAGGTGCATTGGTCGCCGCGTGGGGCGGGCGCCCTGGCTTACCTCATCGTGTTCGGATCCCTCGTGGGCTACAGCTCGTACGTGTACGTGCTCCGCCACATGGCGCCGGCCGTCGTCGGGACGTACTCGTATGTGAACACCGTGGTGGCCGTGCTCCTCGGCTGGGCCATTCTTGCCGAGCCAATCACCCGCCGGACGGTCGCCGCCATGGCGGTCGTGTTGGGTTCCGTGGCCTGGGTGCGCCGCGCCTCCCGCCGGCCGGTCGCGCCCGCCAAGTCCCCGTCCGCGGCTAGGTAGGGTCCAGCATGTCCTCGAACCGCAACCACGGCCGATAGAAGTAGAGGTCGACGAATCCTGTCGGCCCATTGCGATTCTTCCCGACGATCAACTCCGTGGCCCCCTCGACGCCTCCTCCCGGGTTGTACATCTCCTCACGGTAGAGACTGAGCACGACGTCGGCGTGCTGTTTCACCGCGCCGAGCGCGCCGAAGTCGTCGAGCGTCGGTCGCGGGTCATCGCGTTCCGGTCGGTGTTCGGGGAGTTGCGCCACGACCAGACAGGCGATCTGGCGCTCGAGGGCGACGCCCTTGAGGGCGCGGAGTGACTCGGAGGCGTCCTCGTCGCGCGTCTGCCGCAGCGCCGTGGGCGGGAGCAGCTGGAGGTAGTCGACCACGAGGAGCGCCGGGCCGTGGGGCCACGCCGGCTCGAGCGCCTCGTCGAACTGCCGCCCCACCAGCGGCAGGAACGTGATCGGGAGATCGCGGAGTCGGAGCGCCGCCGCGCCGATTGCCGCCCGTTGCTCCTCGCTCACCGTGGCCGCACGGAGATCGTCGATCCGCACTTTCCCCTGGAATGCGAGCGCGCGTTCGACCAGCCGGTCCTCGTCCATTTCCCCCGAACAGAACACGACAGGGAAGCCGGCGTGCGCGACGCGCAGCGCAACGGCGAGCGCAAACGCCGATTTCCCGGAGCCGACGTCGCCGCCCAGCACGACGAGGTCGCGACGCCGCAGCCCCCCCCCCAGCTGGCGGTCCACCGACGCAAATCCGGTGGGTACGGTATCGGGTGGCAGGGCGCCGCTTGCTTGCCCATCGACCCGCTGAATGATGTTCTGGAGGGAGCGGCGTTCGAGGCGGTGCGAATCGGGCATCAGGACTCCCCGTCGGTGGCGTGTCGCCGGGCGCGCGCCGCGGCGGCCCCCAGCACGTCGGCCGCGTGCGGGCTCACGGCCTCCCGGGTTGGGGCAACGAGCTGGTGCAGTGCGAGCGCGGCCGCGCGGGGCGTCCCATCGGCGATGTGGCGGAACGCGGCGGGCAGCGCGCGGCGCAGCGCCGTGGGGACGGAGACGCTCGACAGCCGGCGTTGCAGCAACTCGACCCGACGGCGGTGCGACCGCAGTTCCACGGCATCGGGCGGCAGGATTGCCTCGGCGGTGCGCGCCACCAGCCAGAGGGCGAACAGCCCGTTGCGCTTGGGACCACGGGCCTCCGCGGCCAGCGCCGTGAGCAGCTGCGTTTCGGTTTCGGTCATGTCAGCAGCCCCTGCACGGCCTCGGCCACCTCGTCCGGGGAAAGGTCAATCATGCACCGATGGTGCCGCAGAGGGCAGTGGCTGCCGCCATACACGCTGCACGGCCGACAGGGGAGCGTGCGGGCGAGCACCACCGCGGCGGACCGGTACGGCGCGTACCCCAGGGCGGGATCGGTGGGGCCGAAGAGCGCGACGACCGGAGTGCCGACGGCGGTCGCGAGGTGCATCAGGCCGGAGTCGCCGGCGATGACGACCGACGCGGACCGCAGCAGTGCCGCCGTGGCGCCCAACCCTACGCCGCAGGCCGTGATCGCCCCACGGGCGGTCACCCGGTGCGCGTCCTCGGCCGTCCCCACGATCACGCACGGTACGCCCCAGTGGGCGAGCAGCTCCACGACACGATCCCAGTGCCGGCCCGGCCACCGCTTGGTCGCGTGCGCTGCGCCGGGCGCGAGCGCCACGAAGCGTTCCGGTGGCATCACCTCCGCCGCGCGGGCGGCATCCTGCTCCGTTGCCACGACCATTGGTGGGCCACCATCCGGTTCGAGCCCCAGGTGCCCGACCGCCCCGAAGTACTGCTCCGCGACCGGGGGCACCGATCCGACGGCGAGCCCGGTCCACACCCGCACCGCGCGCTGCAGGCGTGGCTTGTGCCAGCCATGCCATCGGCCGCCCGTCAGGATCCGCAAGACACGGGACCGCAGCGAGCCGTGGAGATCGATCCGATGGTCCCACCGTGTGTCCCGCAGCCGGGCGGCGAGCGCGTGAACGGGTTCGCCGGGAGCGAGCGCTTCGACCCGGGCGACGTGCGGGTGACTCGCGAGCAGCGGCACCCAGGCGGTCTTGGTCACGAAGGTGATGCGTGCCGCCGGGAAGGCGCGACCGATGGCCCGGAGGAGAGGAGTCGTGAGGACGACGTCGCCCAGTGCGCCGAAGCGGATGACGAGCACGGACGGATGACCGGTCACGCCGCGCGAATGTAGGAGGTGGACCAGCGGGGGGCCAGCCTGCCGTGGGTGCGCGGGGATCGGTACCTTACTTCCATGACGCGCCCCCGCACGGTTCTCTGGGTCGACGACGAGATCGAATCCCTCGAGGCACACGCCCTCTTCCTCCGGGAGAACGGCATCGAAGTCGAGCTGGCCGCAAACGGGGACGATGCGCTG
>JAOUDR010000393.1 GCA_029859185.1 Gemmatimonadota bacterium | reverse complement strand
CACCAATGGACAGGTAGCGCGCGCCCGCTTCCGCGTAGGCCCGAGCGGTCTCAGGACGGATTCCACCTGACGCCTCGATCGCGACACCGGATCCGGCCTTCTTCACCCACGCCTTGACCTGCTTGGGCGGCAGGTTGTCCACGAGGATCCGCGTGACACCCGCTTTGAGCGCGGCGCGGAACTGCGCCTCGGTCTCGGCTTCCACGACGACGGGGATCCCGGCCGGCGCGTGCGCCAGGGCGTCGGCCAACGGCGTATCGCCGAGCAATGCCCAGTGATTGTCCTTCCACAGCACGGCGTCGGCGAGGTGGGCGCGGTGGTTCTCACCGCCGCCCATGCGGACGGCGTACTTCTCGAGGTCTCGCAGGCCCGGCGTGGTCTTGCGGGTGTCCGTGACGACGGCACCGGTGCCGGCAACGGCATCGACCACGGCCCGGGTAGCCGTGGCAATGCCGCTCAAACGCTGTAGGAAGTTGAGTGCTGTTCGCTCTCCCGCCAGTACCTGCCGAGCCGGCCCTCGCACCTCCGCGATGGACTGGCCAGCTTTGACCGCCGCTCCATCCTCGACGAACAACTCGAGTTGCTCTCGCAGGCCAAGTTGGCGAAACACTTCGGCCGCCACGGGAAGCCCCGCGACGATACACGCTTCTTCGGCAATCAGGGTCCCGACGGCGGGCTGGTCGGCGTCCGCTCCGAGGAGCGCGGTGGTGACGTCCTCGCGAACGTGGTCTTCGGTCAATGCCGCGCGGACGGCCTCGAAGCCGAGCGGCTCAACCAATGGCGAGCATCCGCTCGATGGATCGCCGGGCGCGGTCGGCCGTCGCGAGCGGGACGGTCACCTCGTATTGGAGATCGCGCAGTGAGTCCCGCAGGTTCTCCAGGGTGATCATCTTCATGTAGCGGCACTCGGCTTCTTCGGACGCCGGGATGAACTCCTTGCCCGGATTCTCCTTGCGCATGCGATGCAGCACGCCCGTCTCGGTGGCCACCACAAAGCGCCGTGCGGTGGACCTCTGCGCCTGCTGCATCATCTGCTCGGTCGAGACGATCTTGATCTGGCCGTCGCCATGACCGTTCCCATCCCCGCCCCCGTTGCCGTTCGCATCCTGATTCAGGTAGTACATCATGCTCGTCGTGCAGCCGCATTCGGGATGCACGAGGAACTCCGCGTCCGGCATCTCCCGTCTGCGCTCTTCGATCACCGCCGGCCGCATCCCGGCGTGGACGTGACACTCGCCAAGCCACACATCCATCTTCCGACCCGTGACCTCGCGCACGTAGTTGCCCAGGAAGAAGTCGGGCAGGAACAAGACGGGGACATCGGGCGGGAGCGCTCGCACCACCGCCACGGCATTCCCCGAGGTACAGCAGTAATCCGCCTGGGCTTTGACGTCAGCGCTCGTATTGACGTACGCCACGACCATCCCATTGGGGTGCTTTCCGCGCCACTGGGCCACGTCGCGCGCCTGAATGGTATCGGCCAACGAGCACCCGGCCTTAGGATCCGGGATGAAGACGCGCTTTCCCGGATTCGCGATCGCGGCGGTTTCGGCCATGAAGTGCACGCCGCAGAGGACGATCATGTCCGCGTCGATCTCCACCGCGGACCGCGCGAGCTTGAGCGAGTCGGCAACGATG
Organism: Gemmatimonadota bacterium; assembly: GCA_029859185.1. Lineage (GTDB taxonomy): Bacteria > Gemmatimonadota > Gemmatimonadetes > Gemmatimonadales > GWC2-71-9 > JAOTWJ01. The sequence continues at coordinate 1,967 of JAOUDR010000393.1, read as the reverse complement.
TCGGCCAAATCCTGGATGGCCGGGATCTGGTAGTTGTGCGCGAGGATCGCCGCCCCGCGTTCCTGCTTGAGGGCCAGGATCTCCTCGATGAGGGCCGCGTCGTCCGGTCCCTCCGCGCGCCCGGGGGCGGGCGCCGGATGAGGGGGCCCTGGAGTTGCCACTGGAAGCGTCCGGTGCATCAGTAACCCTCACTGCCTGTGCTCTGGGGGCGACCGCCGGGGGCGGTCGCGAGCCAGATTAACAAGATACCGTCTCAGGGCCGGGATCCAACCTCCGGGAGGTCGTCCTGGGAACCTGGTACCCCGGGGCCGGAGGGTGGAGCCCGCCCCGAATGGGGCGCGAGTGAACTCGCGGCTCGGCCCCTGCCCGTAAACGGGCACCACGTCGCCGCTTTCAGCGGCCGAGGCCGAGCCGCGGCTTTGAGCCGCGCACTTGGGGCTCGGGGCCCGATCCTCGGGTAATGAGCGGACCTCGCTCCGCCACGGGCGCGAGTGAACTGGCGGCTCGGCGACGGCCCGTAAACGGGCGTCTCTACCCCTGCGGGAGCCATGGCCGCATCTTCCAGACGCGCGTCCCTCCCCCTGGAGCCACACCGATGATCCCTCCGCCACCACCTCGAGTCGGCCTGCTCTCGGCTCTGCTGTTCAGCCTTGTTACCCCGCTGAACGCCCAGAGTCACACGGCAAGCCCCCCAGACACCGATCTGGTGGCGCGGGCCCGCGCCATCCACGAGCGGGTGATCACGCTCGACACCCACAACGACATCAACACCGCCAACTTCACCGCGGAGCGGAACTACACCCAGCGGCTCCCCACACGGGTGAACCTCCCCGCGATGGAGGAGGGCGGGCTCGATGCTTCGTTCTTCATCGTGTACGTGGGCCAGGAAGACGACTTCACGCCCACCGGATACCAGCGGGTCTACGACGACGCGATCGCCATGTTCCGGGCGATTCACCGGCTCACCGACTCCATCGCGCCGGATCGCATCGGCCTCGCCCTGACGTCGGCAGACGTCCGCCGGATCGCGGCCTCCGGCCGGAAGGTGGCACTCATCGGGGTGGAGAACGGCTACTCCCTGGGCGAGGACCTCGCGCACGTGCAGGAGTTCTACGACCTCGGCGGTCGCTACCTCTCGCTCTCGCACAACGGGCACAGCCAGCTCTCTGACTCCAACACGGGCGAGCGGGATGGCGTGTGGAAATGGCACGGCCTGTCCCCGTTGGGCAGGCAGGTCGTCGCCGAGGCGAACCGGGTGGGGCTCATGCTGGACGTGTCGCACCCGTCCAAGGAATCGATGATGCAGACGATTGCGCTCTCCAAGGCGCCGATCATCGCGTCGCATTCATCCGTGCGGGCGCTGTGCGACCACAGCCGGAACCTCGACGACGAGCAGTTGCTCGCGTTCAAGGCCAATGGCGGAGTAGTCCAGCTCGTGGCGTTCAACTCCTACGTCAAGACCCCGCCCCCACCATCACCCGAGCGGTCGGCGGCGATCGCCGCGCTGCGCGCCGAGTTTGGGATGCCGGCGCAGGGCGGCGGTCGGGGCGGTTTCGGCGCGCTCACCTCGGAGCAGCGCACCGCGTATCGGGCTCGGATGGCGGCGCTCGACGAGCAATTCCCGCCCCCGCCCCGAGCCACCGTCGCCGACTTCGTGGATCACATCGACTACGCCGTCAAGTTGATCGGGATCGACCACGTGGGGATCAGCTCCGACTTCGACGGCGGCGGTGGGGTGGATGGCTGGAACGACGCGAGCGAGACGTTCAACGTCACGCTCGAGCTGGTGCGCCGCGGGTACACCGAGGAGCAGATCGCGAAGATCTGGAGCGGGAATCTGCTGCGGGTGATGGACGAGGTGCAGGCCGTCGCGAAGAAGCTCCAGGCGGGGACGCGATAGACGCGTAGACGGGGAGACGGCGAGGAGGAGACGCACAGACGCCGAGACGCGCAGTGGTCTGGAGAGG